>CAYYBK010000005.1:0-25563 GCA_964470015.1 uncultured Syntrophales bacterium | reverse complement strand
CGCCACCAGCGGTAAAACAGCGGTGGGATCTTTAAAGCCGATCCGGAGCTTGATTGATAACTTCGGGTTGACGGCCGGCATGACCTTTTCCAGGAAAGACTCGACCCGGTCCGGATAGCAGAGCATGCCCGCACCTCTGCCCTTCTTGACCACCATGGAAAACGGACAGCCCAGGTTCCAGTTCACCGTGTCGCAGCCGATATCGTACAGTGCATTGGCAAGTTTGATGAAGCCTTCCGGATCGGAACTCATGATTTGCGGAATCGTGGGAATGCCCGTATTACTGCCGGGATGCAAATCACGCAGCATTTTATCCGCCGCCTTGATTCTCCTGACCGAAGAAATGAAAGGTGCAACGGCCAGATCAACGCCCTTAAAATAAACCGCAAACAAATTGCGGTAAACCCGGTCGGTTATTCCCTGGACTGGCGCGAGATAAATCATGGCTGCTTTTTTAATCATCCCGGTAAAGAAAGTAAAGAGAATTTACTAAACGGCGGCGATATCGGTAAAGCTAAGATTATTGGGTGCGGGAGGGCTGGAAACGTTTACATAAAAACCCGACTGAGGACGCGCTTCGATCAGCCCGGCATTTTCGAGATGCGCATATGCCTCCATAACCGTATTAATGCTGACGTGCAGTTGCCGGCTTAAGCTTCTTATGGACGGTATCCGTTCATTAGAGCGATAAGTACCGTTTTTCACCATGACACTGATGCGGTCGGCAACTTTTTCATACAGAAACAACGCGTCATTCCGGGTATTAGCATCTTTTTTCATGAAATAATTTATACCATAACCCGTTAAATAATACACATACAGCTATAAATTATTTTAATGGGTACAGTTATAAATAAAAAACAACTGTAACCATGATAAAATGTCATTGCTATATCTTGCTTACCAACAATACCTGGCGTAAAATCAAGCAAAAAAGGAGAAATTTATTATGGACAATTCAGCTGTCGAGAAAATTGAAAAAATTCTTGAGGAAAGAAAAAGCACACATGATTTTCTGATCGAACGGTCCAAAACTTACGGCTCCTTTATCGAACTGGCTAAAAATGCTTTTTCTCCCGGACTATTGGACAGTAAAACAAAAGAATTGATGGCAGTAAGCATATCGGTGGTCATTCATTGCGAAGCCTGCGCGGTCTGGCACATCGGTGCGGCCCTGCGGGCGGGGGCAACGGATCAGGAAATACTCGAATCGATGGATGTGGCCATAGAACTGGGCGGCGGGCCGGCTACCGTTTCCATACGCTTTGCCCTGAAAGCATTGGAGTACTTCCGGACAAAAGGGAAAAAACAAATAATGCGGCAGCAATAATTTGCAGGAGGTGGGCGGCGCGGGGCAATGTCCGTAAGGATATATTGGATGAAAACCGGTACTGGAATAAGTTTTTCATTTATTCTTTCTAACGCTTTATGAAAAAATACATCATCTTAATAGCATCATTGCTAATGATGCTTTCACTTGGTATTTATTTGGCATGGAGCACGTTTGTTCCCGTCCTGAAGCAATCCTTCGGTATATCTATCGCTCAAACACAGACCATCTTCGGTACTTATGTGCTTACTGTGACCGTGTTTATATTGGTCGGCAGCCATCTGGAAATCCGCATCGGGCCGCGGATCACCTCTTTTATCGGCGGGATTATCTTCGGGACAAGTTACATTCTTGCCGGTTATTCCGATGGATCATATTCTTCTTTGCTAGTAATAATTGGAATCTGCGCTCCTCTTGGCGCAGGCCTTTGCTACATGTCTCCCGTTTCCTGTGTTACGAAATGGTTCCCGCAGTATAAAAGTATGGTGATCGGCACAGTTGTCGCCGGATATGGCGCCAGTGCCATAATTGTTTCCCGTCTTGGTGAATATCTGCTGGCCCGACAGGTGGGCGTTCTGACGATTTTCAAATATCTGGGTGTCGGTGCTCTCCTGATCGTTACAACAGCTTCTTTATTTTTACAGAATCCTCCTGTTGAGAAAGGCCCGCCGGCCGGAAAATTTTTCATGAAGGTAACTGCTGTTTTAAAAGATCGCATTTTCTGGGGGCTTTTCTGCGGATTTTTTCCGGGGTCGTGTGTCGGCTTAATGAGCATCGGAAATATTAAACCTTTGGGTCTTTCTTTGGATCTGAATCCGGTAGCGGCCGGGGCGGCGGTAACGGTAATTTCCCTCTTCAACACATCCGGCCGCGTCGCTTGGGGTCTGATCGGCAGTCTGATTCCCGGGAAAAAAGCAATCCTCATCTCGCTTATCAGCACCAGCATTGTATGTCTGGCGGTGCCGTTTGCCATAACGGGCAATATAACGTTCCAGATTTTCGCAATCATTGCCGGTTTCAACTATGCTGCCTGTCTGGTGCTTTATGCTGCGGAGATTGCCCGCGTCTATGGAGCGGAGAAAATGGGAGTAATTTATTCCATACTCATGCTTTCCAACGGTCTTGCCGGATTTATCGCTCCTCCCCTGGCCGGAAAATTATTTGATGTGACGGGCACCTACACGCCGGCATTTTTAATCTTCGGGACAGTGGCCTTTATTTCAACTTTCTGTTTTTATTTTATTTATCAGCCGGACCGGCCAAAGCCTTAAGCATCATTCTCGCTCCCCGCAAATTACATAAATTATGATTTTTATTCGCGTCCGATTACATGCATATAAATCGCCATTCAGCCGCGGTACCGGTATTTTGAAAAAGAACTTTGGACAGGTCAATTTGTAATCTTGATGGCAGGCAAAGATGAAGCGCATACTCCGCCGGTGACAAGAAAACGAACCGGGATGAGGGTTCGGGGAACAGGTTAGTCTGTTTTTTATATTGACATTGACCCGCGGGCCTCTTAAACTGGATAAAAAAACGAGGTGGTAAATATGCCGGAAAACATCAATTATGTCAGCTTGTTAATCGATTTTATAAAAGCATACGGCACAAAAATATTGAGCGCCATCATTATCCTGATCGTCGGCTATTTTATCGGACGCTGGATCGCCAAAGCATTCGATAAAAAGCTGCAGGAACGCAATCTCGAACCGCCCATAAGGCTGCTCCTCGTCCGGGTGCTGCACATCGTCGTTATCCTGCTTGCCTTATTGCTGGCGGTGCAGAACATCGGCATCGAAATAATGCCGATCATCGCCGGCCTGGGCGTCGCCGGCATCGGCATCGGCTTCGCCACACAGGGAGTCTTGAGCAATGTAGTGGCAGGCTTGACGATTATTTTCAGCAAGCCTTACCGGGTGGGGGAATACATTGAACTTCTGGGCGTCTATGGCGAAGTTGTCTCCATCGAACTTTTCTCCACGACCCTTATTCACGCCGACCATTCGCGGGTGATCATTCCCAACAGGAAAATCGTCGGGGAAATTCTGCACAACTACGGTAACATGCGGCAGTCCAATCTTGCCATTAACATTGCTTACTCCGCGGACATCAAGCGCGCCATCGACGTAATCGGGGAAGTGCTCAGAAACAATCCGAAGGTGCTTCAGGAACCGGCACCGCTCGTTGGAGTAATGACCCTGACCGGTTCCGCTATCCAGCTTGCCGTAAAGCCCTGGGTAACGGTAAAAGAATTCGGCCTGGTGGAATCCGGAATCTATCAGGAAATCATCAGCCGCTTCCGCGCCCAACAAATCGGCATCTCCTTACCGCAGCAGGAAATAAGAATACTGGGAAACAACGTCTAGTTATTAGCAACTGTGCCGGGATTTCTTCCCGGCACCGGCCATTCCGCCTTCCAAACGCCGCAACACTGGTTCCGGCGGTTTACCGCGATGACGATGCTACCGGCTGCGCATGGTTTATGTTTTGAGATAGCTGTGCAAACCGGGAAGATAATTTACCCCCAGATAGGTGAATAAGACACAGGCAAACCCGATCAAGGCCAGGGCCGCCATGCGCTTTCCCCGCCAGCCGCGCATATAGCGCGAATGCAGCATGATGGCGTAGATCAGCCAGGTAATCAGCGACCAGGTTTCTTTCGGATCCCAGCTCCAGTAAGAGCCCCAGGCGTAATGCGCCCAGATGGAACCAGTCATAATGCCGATGGTGAGAAAAACAAATCCGAGCGCGGCGCTCTGATAAATTAGCGCATCAAGCGTTTCCAGAGCCGGCAGCCTGCCGAAAAATCCCGCCTGGTTTTGCTGATCCTTCCCGGCAATGCTCTGCAGCAGATATATTACGCCGCAGCAGAAAGCCATGGTGAATGCGGCATAGCCCAAAAAGCAGGTCACCACGTGTGTGGTGAGCCAGTTGCTTTGCAGGGCGGGGATAAGCGGTTCGATGCGGCTGCTGATGCCGGATGCAATGGAGACATAAGCCATCGCCAGAAAAGCCGGCGGAACGACAAAGACTCCGATGCTCCGGCTTTTCATCCGCCATTCGATAAGCAGATAAATCAGAATAATAGCCCAGGAAAAAAAGACCATGGACTCGTAAAGGTTGGCGAGGGGCACATGTCCGATGCCCAGATCGTAAGACTCCTTCCACCTGAAAAGCAGGGCAACCGTTTGCGCGGCAAACCCCGCCCGGGCGGTCCAGGAAGCGGCACGCCCCCATAATTCCCCGCCGAATATCGCGCGGAACAGGTAGAAGACAAAGGAGACAAAATAGATGAAAGTCACCCAGCTCAAGATCATCGTGTGGCTCATGCTTTGATCTCCTCCCGGAGCAGCCGGCATAAATCATTGAGCTTTTTTTGCAGCTGCTGATTATTGCGGTTGCTTTGCCCGGCGATGCTGATGCTTACATAAGTGCCCTCCTGCCCCAAACGCACCCAAATGCGCTGATGCGACGCAAAAAATACAATCAGCAAGCCCAGTACCATGAAAAATCCGCCCAGCGCCACAAGAGGGACGCCGGGATCACGCGCAACATGCAGGCCGGTGTAATATGCCTCTTCCAAACGTTCGAGCGAAAAAACATAGGGGCGAAAAAGACCGGGATCAAACATGGGCACGCTTTTCAGAAGATCGGGATTCATGGCGATTATTTCGTCAATATGAGCGAATATCCAGAACTGGACGTCTTTTTGTGGCGCTACGATGCGCACTTTGACCGCCGGCCCCATCTGCATGAGATTTTCCTCCACGCGCAGCACGGAACCCTTTGCGCCGTCTGCCGCCAGATCAAACGTGTCCCCCGCCGCCAGCGTCAGCGCGCGGCTGCCCTGGCCTTCGGTCTTGTATGCAACAACAGCCCTGATTTCCGGGGCGACGCCGTAGCTCGCCTGATAGAAGCGGTATTTTTCGAAAGTGAGGGGATGATTAACCAGCAGCTCTCCCTGCTGCGCAACATTGCCTTCCTTGATGAAGCTTAAATTCGAACGGTAAGTTTTCGGCATGCCATTTTCGTAAAACTCGACGGTGAATTTATCGCAGCGGACGGAAAAATCCAATTTCTGCGTTCCGCCGCCCTTTGTCAGCCGGACAACATCGGTTGTCTGGCCTTCCCTGATGTTGATTTCAGCTTCCAGGCCGAAGAGCGAACCGATAACCGCCCCGGCAATCATGATTAAAATGCTTAAATGAACGACATAAACGCCATAAAGAGAAAAGCGGCCGCGTTCCACGTAAAAAAGCATTTCGTTCTCCCGCGCCGCCTCCCGAACACGTCCATACTTTTTCTGAAGGCGCGCGGCTGTAATTTGCCGGACATTATTTAATTCCAGATTCGCCGCCAGCATCCGGTCGGGGCCGGGAGCAGTGAAAAGCCCCGCCGGTCCGGGGAAAGGCGGTTCTTTGTACTTGCTCCATATTACCGGAAGGCGGTTCAGCGAACAGACGATGAGATTGAGCGAAAGCATGAACATCAGCAAGTAGAAGACAGGAGAATGATACAGGTCATACAGACGCAAAAGAAGAAATACCTGGCCCGCACCGGTCGTGGATCCCTCCGTAAATTTCTGCACGGCGGCGGGCGGCAGCAAGGTGGCGGCAATAAAAACAAGCACGATCAAAACAAGAAGCACGACGGCAAGTTTTACGGAAGAAAAAAATGACCACAGGAAGGATTTCTTTGTCGTCAAGTCGGCCGGCTCCTTGTCAGTTTTTAGGATGCAGAAATCTATCATCGAACAGCATCCGTGTCAAAGGGAACGTCCCGGCGGTGTATCTTCCGGCCCGGGGAAACAAGCCTTAGCGGGGGAAAAAACCGGCTGCGGATTAATTCAGGATCATAATATGATAATCGACAGAGCTGATATTTTTGAAACTCTTGCCGATTTCATCATTTAAGGTCTGCATGATTGCATGAACGCGGTCAAAGGGATAGTCGGCCGGAACATTGAAAAACAACACGACAAACATTTTGCGACCGGCTTTGCGGAGTTTGATGGTGATTTTGCCATCCAGATTGAATTTTTCCCGCAATACCTTCCTGGTAAAATCGGTTATCTCGGCGGATATGTCCCGCCCCGGATTGGCATCAAGCAGATCAACGAGACTTTCTTTGTATAACTTCACGGGTATTTTCAGAATGAGCAAACTGAGAATAATCGCCATCGCCGGATCAACATAAGGGGCGATTGAGGCGACTGGCGGGCTGCCGTAATGATGCATCAGATAGGAAATTAAAAATCCGCAGATAATTCCCAATGTTTCATAGAGGTTGGACACCCATTGCATCGAGGCGGCTTTTAAAAAGGATGATCCGGTTTTTTTATAATTCAAATAAAGATAAGACCAGATGGAGAAATTAATCAAGAGCACCAGGCAGGCCGCGGAAAAAATCAGCGGGTAATTCTGGACATTGTCTTCATGGATAATATCCTGTATCGCGAACATGATGCCGATCACCGCGCCGGCGATCATCAGCGCCCCCTGCGTATTGATCAGCACGGGCTCCAGCTTGTAATAACCGAAATGATAGTTTTCATCCGGCGGATTGGCCAATTTTTTTAAAATCCGGAGGGAAAGGAAGGCAACAATCACATCGATAATATAAAGAAAAGTCTGAATAATCAGCGTAGCCGAGTCGGTCAGAATGCCTGATGTGACGCCCACAGCGCTTAAGATAAATAAGCCGATAATGGAAATAATAATGGACTTTTTTTCCAGTTGGCTGTTTCCCGCACCCTGATCATTTGCATCCATCGCCATTTCCATGTTTGTTTTCTTATCTTAAATCAGCGAATTATTTCAAGTCATATTTCCTTTTCATCCTGCCGCCCCGGCTTTATTTCTTGCTTTGCCCGAATTAAATGGATTTTAACTCTTGACATGTTATGAGCATATGCTTATAATGAAAACAAGGAGAAAAAAGATGCCCCGTCCCAAATGCTGCCGTCGTGTTTGCGGCGTGCCGGATAAAAACTACTTCAAGCCGCGGGGAATTCCCGCTGCCGCGCTGGAAGAGGTAGTGTTGAGCCTGGATGAATTCGAGGCCGTGCGCCTTGCTGATTACGGGCAGATGTATCAGGCGGAGGCAGCGGAGCGCATGAATATTTCCCGTCAGACATTCGGCCGGATCATTGAAACGGCGCACAAAAAAATTGCGGATGCGCTCATCAACGGCAAAGCGCTGAAAATAGAGGGCGGACCGGTTTCCTTCGGCGAATCCGATGCCTGCAAATGCGGGAGAGGGCAGCGACCGGCAGGAAACAGCAAATAATATTTTAAAGGAGAAATTTATGAAAATTGCATTACCATCCCGTCAGAACAGCATTGACGAACATTTCGGTCACTGCGAACACTTCACGGTGTTTACGATCGACGGGCAGAAACAAATAATCTCGGAAGAAAAAATTGCCTCACCGGCAGGCTGCGGGTGCAAGTCCAACATTGCCGCCGTCCTGGCGCAGGCCGGCGTAAAATTGATGCTGGCCGGCAATATGGGCGAAGGTGCGGTCAACGTATTGAACAGTCACGGGATTGAAGTTTTACGGGGTTGTTCCGGTAATGTAAAAAGCGTCACGGAAAGCTGGCTGGCCGGAAAGCTGAACGATTCCGGGATTGCCTGCGCCCAGCACCGGCACGGCTGCCATGAAAATTAGCAGATGATCTCCTCCCTCCTCCGCGGTGCTAAAACCGAATACAGGCGCCCGGTTCGTATTATAGCCATGACAAGGGATATGAATCGGGCGTTTGTACTTCTAAAAGCGTTAATTTCATGCTGCCTTAACCGGTAAAAAGGCAATCTCCGAATTTTAATAATTGTCACCGCATCCCGTTAAGCGCTCCGCTGCTTCTCCGGCGGCCGAAAGCTCGCCGCTAAACTCCTTGACAAAAAGAATGATCTCCTTTAATTTTAGCAACAGGGTAAGCAGCGCAAGGATAGGCGGGGGATGGTGTATGGCCGGCTTCAGCAAAGCTCTGGTGTTTCCTGTTGTAAAATCCGCCTTTCATCGCGTGTGCGCCGGAGGCCCGGTTTATCTGTCCCTTGTATGTCTTTGCGGTCTTCTCCTGTTGATTGGCATCGGGGCCGGAATCCACGCACTGTTCATTGCGGGCTCCCGCCATGCCTACGGGACTTATCGTGAAATCCCCGTCGCCATTTTGATTTCCACTTATATCTACTTCGTCGTCGCCTCTACCGGTATTTGTCTTATTTCCTCCATCGGCCACGTATTCGGTGTCCGGGGACTTATGCCCATTGCCAAGCGTTCGGTTTACCTAGCAATAATCACCATTCTGGCCGGGTTTCTGGCTATCGGCCTGGAGCTTGAAAATCCGCTCCGCATGGCTTTATATAACGTCATTTCGCCGAATTTTTCTTCCAATATCTGGTGGATGGGAACGCTGTATAGTTTCGCCATGATTTTTTTGACCGTCGAATTTATTTTTCTTTTAATTGCGGGACACCATAAGAAAGCCGTGGCGGCGGGGCTTCTGGGAGTTATCACCGAAGTGGCCGCCAACAGCAACCTGGGCGGTGTTTTCGCCATGATGCACGGCCGCGAATACTGGTACGGGCCGTTTTTCCCGCCTTATTTCGTCATATCCGCAATGATGACCGGTTGTGCATTCATTATATTTTTCGTCGTGCTGGCCCACTGGATCAACCGCCGGCCGCTGGATCAGCCCACGAGCCGGGCCCTCATGATTGTGGGGAAACTGGCGCTGCTTATGATCACCGGCGTCATCCTGTTTACCATCTGGAAAATACTGACGACGGCGGTTGGTGGGGATGCGGAAAAGGCGGCATTGGATGCCCTGGTCGCAGGCCCGTTCGCTTTCCGCTTCTGGGGAATCGAAATACTCGGCGGGATGGTCATCCCTTTCATCCTGCTTCTTATCTCCCGGGCAAAAAATATAATGATTATGTTTGCGGCGGCGGTCATGATGATTTTTTGCATATTTTTTATGCGGCTTGATATGGTACTGGCGGGACAGATTGTACCGCTTTATCTGGAGATGGGAGTGGCTGAATATTCCGGGCTGCACGCATATACGCCGAGCATCCACGAAATCCTGGTGGTGCTGGGCAGCATCGCCTTTTGCGTGCTGGCCTTTTTGCTCGGCGAGAAAGTATTTGACGGCTTTCCTCAGCCGGAAATTGAACAGGCGGCGGAACCATCGGCTGTTGAGAACAGAGAAGCGGAAACGGCGCCATGAAGGAAATTATGTGTCCCGGCAAAAACAATCAGAGCAAAATACCGGCGGAGCCGTTCGATCAGGAACGCCGGAATTTCCTGCGCATGGGCCTCGTCATATCCGGTGTGCTTGCCGGCGGTACCGTGCTGTCGCTGATATCCAATGTCGGGCAATCCCTTGCTTACGAGTCTTACCGGAAGAAATATCCCTACAAGCCGCATTACTGCATGGTCATCCGGCAGGATCGCTGCATTGACTGCAAACGCTGCATGACTGCCTGCGTCGCAACCAATAGCGTTCCCGCCTACGGCTGGAGGACGATCATCTTGAAGAGGGAATGCGCCGTTTCCACGGACCAGAAATGGGAGTTCATTCCCATCCTGTGCAATCAGTGCAACAATCCGCCTTGCGTGCGGACCTGTCCGACCACGGCAACTTATAAAGATAAAACCAACGGCATCGTAATGATGAATAATAAAAAATGCATCGGCTGCAAGTCCTGCATCATGGCCTGTCCTTATGACGCCCGTTATTATAACGAAGAAAAACAGGCCATCGATAAGTGCGATTTCTGTTTTGCCGCACGGCTTTCGCGGAGCGCGCAAAATACCGCCTGTGCAGAAGCCTGCCCGGCCGACGTCCGGATATTCGGCGACCTGTCCGATCCCGCAAGCAGAGTTTACCGGCTTGTTCACCAGCTGCAGAAACCGGTTTGGGTGCTGCGGGAACAGGTTGGCGCCAAGCCGAATATTTTTTATATGAAGGGCTAACGGGAAAGTCATGAAAGCATTTTATTCCATCATAATCTTCCTCGCCGCACTGGGAATCGCGGATGCAGGCACGGCAGCCCCGGCGGCATTTTCAGACGGCGGCGGCATAATTTACACGGAACCGCTGCCCACGGTCATTTTCCGGCATCAGCATCACGTGGATATTAAAAAAATCGGCTGCGACAAATGCCACAGCGGCCTGTTCGAAATGGAGGCCCTGCAAGCCCAGACCAAAAAAGATTTTGTCATGGAATCTTTCTATCAGGGCAAGTACTGCGGATCCTGCCATAACGGCAAAAACGCTTTCGCCTCCGAAACCCAGTGCGCCCGCTGCCATATCCGCCCCACCGGATCGGAATCCGGGCACATGAAGGGGAAACCCGCCCCTTATCAGAAACCCGTCTATAACACTTCCGTGCTGATCGGAAACAGCGCCAGGCAAGTCCGCTTCGAACATGAGAAGCACGCTCCGGCGGCGCTCTGCCGTGATTGCCATCCCCGGCCTTTTCAAATCAAGAAAGGCGCCAACAGCATAACCCTCGGCAATCACAGCCAGCCGCAATACTGTTTCCGCTGTCACGACGGGAAAAAGAGTTTTTCCTATCTTAGTTGCCGCAGCTGCCATCAGCAATGGACGGATATCGCCCGCGCCGGGGAACTGAAACCCGGTGCCGGCAGGGACAGCAGCTGTTACCAATGCCATACCAGCGACGCGAAAATGAAGACACTGGTCAAAGCTCCGGCCATTGGCGGCGAAGGCGAAGGGTGAGCGGGCGCACCTCCCCCGGTTCGGGCGGAAGAATACTACAAAGGCTACCTGCTGAATCCGCAGGCTATCGAAAAAGACTTTCATGCCAACCTGAAATGCGTCTTTTGCCACAAAGGGAATGATAAAAAAGACACCAGGGAGGCCGCTCATCAGGGATTCCTGGCCCGTCCTTCCGACGACATTAAAAACTGCGGCATCTGCCATCAGGAAATCGGCAGCAATTATTCAAAATCATTGCACTTTACGAGCATGGGGCAGCGGGAGGGCGTTAAGGCGCGCTTCTCCCATGCCGAGTTGAAAACTTTCGATGCCAAGGTATTCAATCAATCCTGCCGGAGCTGCCATGCCTCCTGCGGTGATTGCCACGTTAAATCGCCGCCTGTTGCGGGCATCACCACCGGTCTGATTCAAGGACATAAATTTGTTAAGAAAAATGAGGGCAAAACCTGCGCTTCCTGCCACGGCGGGCGTGTTTATCCCGAATATACCGGCGAATACGGCGGCACTCCCGACGTGCACTACCAGATGGGAATGATGTGCGCGGACTGCCACAAAAAAACGGAAATGCACGGCGTCGGAAAGGCCTACAAATCCAAACAGGAAGTTAAGGAGCGGCCGCAGTGTCTCTCCTGCCATCAGAAAAGAAAGGATCAGGTCGCCCACGACATCCACAAGGATAAAGTCAGCTGCCAGGGATGCCATGCCTCCAGCCAATACCGGCAGTGTTACAGTTGCCATACCGACATCGGTTCCACCGCCAAACCGGATTTTATTCTGGGTCTGAATCCCCGGGACATGAAGACCTTGACAACCATCCGGGTGATACCTACTATAAAAACTACTTTTCAAAAGGCCGGAATCAAGATGGAAAATTTCGATGCACTGCCCAATTACTGGAATTCGGCGGTCCACAATATTAAAAAAAGAACCGCAAGAACGCGTTCCTGCGATTCCTGTCACACGGCCAAAGAGGGATTCCTGAAAAAAGAAACGCTGCTCAAGGACGGTTCCAAAGCCAACGAAAAACTGATTTATAACATTAAACCGATCAACAAATAACACAGGAGGTTTTTATGAAAAAAAAGGGATGGTTGAAAGCATTACTGGTTGCCCTCGTGTTAATTCTGCCACTGACGGCGTTGGCGCGGGGGATCGATCCCCTCGTATCCACCGATTGGCTGCAGCAGAACCTGAAAAACGCCGGTCTGGTCATCGTCGATGTGCGGAAAGTCGAAGAATACAAAGCCGGCCATATTCCGGGCGCGGTTAACGTTTTCTACGGATCATGGGCCATTAAGAAAGGCGACCTGCTTAATGAACTGCCGCCGGTGGATGACCTGGCCGATATTATCGGCGGCGCCGGCATTGACAAGGATTCGCTGGTGGTAATCGTCGGCAAAACGGATAAAGTCCCCGATCAGTTCGATATGACCAGAGTCGCCTGGACATTAAAATATTTAGGCATGGCGAACGTAGCCATTCTCAGCGGCGGGCAGAATCAATGGGTCAAAGAAAACAAACCGTTGTCTCAGGAAGCGGTGAAGGCGAAGGAAAAATCATTTAAAGCCGAGCCCGATAAGAATCTGTTCGTGAATAAGGCTGCGGTAATGGATAAATTAGGCAAAGCCACCATCATTGACACCCGGGCGCCAGGCTTTTACGAAGGCAAGGAAAAACTGGCTTTCGTACCCAAGGTGGGACGGATCAAAGGGGCGGTAAATCTTCCTGTCGGCCAGCTGTACACCCCGGAAGGATTATACAAAGACAAGGCCGCTCTTGCCGCTCTCGCCGCAAAGGCGGCAGGCAGCGATCCGGATAAGGAATTAATCTTCTATTGCGATACCGGCAAGACCTGCACAGGCTGGTCTTTTGTCATGACGGAGCTGCTGGGATACAAGAATGTAAAGGTTTATGACGGCTCGTTCATGGAATGGGCGGCGGATGCCAATGCGCCGCTGGAACCATAGCCGGCAATATAAACGCCGCATCTGCGCCCGGTGTATGTAACTGCGGCACTGGGCGCAGATAGTTATGTTATAATTCAGCTGCTGCTTTACTCACGCAGAAGAACAGTTTGCCGTTGATTAAAATAACCCGGATAACAAAGACCGGCGGAATGGTGCAGATATAATTCGGTGGCGGCAGGCACTTTATTGGTTTTTGATGATCAGTTAACCAGCAACAGTCGTGCAAGGAGGACAAAATGAAAAATCATATATTGTCCAAATTCCTTTTTCTTATCATCTGCACCCTTCTGCTGCCGGGCATCGGACAGGCCAGGGAAATTGCAGCGGTTGTTTCCACCAAATGGCTCCAGGCCAATCTCAACAATCCCAAATTGATCGTGCTCGATATCCGCCGGCTGGAAGACTACTACGAGAGCCATATACCGGGAGCAATCAGCGCATTTTACGGCGCCTGGGCATACCAGAAAGATGGACTTTTTGCCCAACTGCCCGAATTGGACGACCTGAACGATACGATTGGCTATGTAGGCATAACGCTTAATTCCTGGGTTGTCGTTGCCGGTAAAATGGACACGCCGCGGCTAAGCTACCAAAGCGGCCGCGTAGCCTGCACGCTGCAATATGCGGGCATCGAAAATGTGGCGCTCCTCGACGGCGGCATAAACAAATGGATTGTCGAAAAAAGGCCGCTATCCACCGAACCTGTCCGGGGAAAAGAAAAACCTTTTCAGGGAACGTATAAAAAAGATGTTTTTGCCGATAAGGAGTATATAAAAAGCCGCCTGGGCAAGGTACTTCTGCTTGATGTCCGCGAACCGGAATACTTCACCGGCAAAAAAAAGATGGATTGCGTCCCGGCAACGGGCCGGATCCCCGGCGCTTTCAATATGCCGACTTCCTGCGCTTTTAAGGCGGATAAAACTTTTAAGAAAAAAGAGGAACTGGCGGCAATCGTTGAAGCTGTTGCCGGCAATGACCGGTCAAGGGAGATTGTAACGTATTGCGACATCGGCCAGTGCTGCCCGACATGGTCATATCTGCTCAGAGAAATTTTGGGGTACACTAATGTCCGCCTCTACCTGGGGTCAATGCAGGAGTGGATGCAGGATCCCGGCGCACCGGCTACACGCTGAATAACTTCACGATTCATGGAACAACGAACATCGCCGCCCGGCGGGGCGGCCGAATGTTTGTTGGAGTCAAGGTGTCTATGCTCAGGTATTTCTCCCCGGCTATTTAAAAGTGATCTTGGGCGGTTTTCGGGCGGGCAGCCGGTAATATTTTACTTTGGGGTACCCGAGCATCATGGGATAATGGTAGGGATGGTCCTCCGGAATGCCCACCTGCCGTTTGAGGGACGGCGAGGAAAGAAGCGCGCGTTGCAGCAGCCCGGCCCAGCAGGTGCCGAGGCCCAGCAGCGGGGCATAAAGTTCCAGATAAGAAAGAGCCAGGTTCAAATCCACCATGCCGTTCGTCGTTCTGCCGGGAGCGGAAGCCACAACTAAAACCGGCGCATTTCTCAGTATGGAATCAATGCCTTTATCCCAGGCCCGGACGATAGCCGGCAGATAGGCTGTCGCTACCGCCAGTTGCGGGTTTTCCTTCAATGCCTGGCGGATCCAGTTCGCCGTCATTCCGGCAATCCGGCCGATGGCTGATTTGTCTTTAATCACCAGCCACTCCACCGACTGGCTGTTGCCGCCGCTCGGTGCATAACGGGCGATTTCAATGAGCTTTGTGATTTTTTCCGTTTCCACCTGCTGCTCTTTGTAAAGACGAATCGACCGGCGGGAGCGGAGAAGCTGCTCGGCTTGTTCTTCATTAATGTTCAATACTTTCCGGACGGGCGGGCATGAATCCATGGGAACTTTCGCATGCACCAGCGCTCCGTGCGGACAGACCACCACACAATGACCGCAGCGGGAACACATATTTTCATCGGCGGGATCGATCACGGGATAACCGTCACCGTTTTGAAAATAAATAATGTTCATCGGGCAATCCTGGATGCAAAGTCCGTCTTTCCTGCATCTGTTCTCGTCAATCTGTAAAAAACCCATAGTTATTCCTTTTCCTTACGCTTTATTTATTTTAACTGGATTTGATTTTTATTGAAGAAGCATTACCGCGGGTGGCAACGGGCTTCGACCATTATTTTTTTACATCCTGCAGTTTATCCTTGTTTAAATAATAAAGGCCGGCAGCGGTTTTAGCAACAATTTTATCGGCAATCAGGACATTGAGCGCTTTCGGCCGCAGATTGCCGATGCCCACCCGGAAGAAATTCCGCCTTCCTTCGGGCAAGGCAACCGCGCTGGCGGCGCTGAAAGCTTTCTTTTCTTTCATCTCGGCGATAATTTTAAAGCAAATCCGTCTTATACCCCAGCCGGTTATAAACAAAAGCAGGATGAAAAATATTCCGGCAGCGACAACGAGCAAAATTATCTGTAAATAAACGGGCATCTTGACCGGCTTTCCTTATTCCGCGCGCCCGGGGCAGCCTGTTTGCCCCCTTTTTTTCTCCGCTGCGGGCGCGACCGTTCTGCGGTCATACTATACTTTTGCCTGGAGGTAAAGAAGTTCATGAAGTAATACCGACGATTAAACGGTTAGTGCATCTCGCGGAACGGTCCCGCCGGATTCATTTCCCTTCTACGATGGCGATTTCTTCGGGCGTGAGTTCGTAGAGTTCATAAACCAGTTTGTCAATCTGCTTGTCGGTCGCATCAATTTGGCGCTGGATAATGGTCTGTTCATGGGCGGTTTTGGTCTCAGCTAACTGTTTGTGGAGGCCAAGCATCTGGTCCACCAGTTGCACCATTAGATCGTGCTTTTTCTTTTCGTCAGGTCTGCCAAAGGCAATATTATGGATAGGTATTAAAATAAGATACTGATAAATAAATCTCAAATATCCACCACGAAAAGTTGCAGATATGTTTTTATAAAAGAATATTATAAGTGATGAGTTCAAAATACCCAACAAATATTTATCTGCACTTGAAATTATATAAGCGGTATTTACACAATACCGTCCCCCTGTATTATCCAGCGCAAAATTTCCACGTAAAGAAATATCGGGAAGTATAATTTTGGGCTTTTCAAATTCATCGTAATAATCGCAAGCACGCAGTTCCCACCAATATTCACCTTTGTCGCATCTATTCTTTGCCTTTTCTATAAATGGTAAAAGATACTTTGCTATCGCTGGATATTTATTGCGGAGCCAATTCCATGTATCTGATAATCCGCCTGATGCCTCCTGTGTCCAACCTTTAGGCATAAAAATTAAATAGCTGCCACTTTCTGGCGGTTGATAGCGTTTTATATCTCTGCCCAAGAGAAACGGCTTGATAATCTCCGCACTTTTTTTGTCTGCCGCAATAAGCCGCCGCCTGGTTTCTGCATCAATAACAAATGCTTCGTTGAGACCGGTTAACACTCCCCGATAAATTTCCCCCTTCACATATTCACCGAGGGGAATGCCAAGTCGCTTGATCTTTTCCAGCAGTTCCTGAGTGTGACTATCGGAAAGCGACCAGCCGCGATCATCGAGCTTCGCTTGGTCGACAGCAAAACTCTGCGCTGCAACATAATTCTGGAGGTTTGGAAAATTAAGTGATCTGACTGTGGCAACGCGCAATTTCTCCTTTGCCATGCTGTTTCTTACTCGGATAATACAGGGATATGTTGTTACTTTTTGGAAAACTGGCAAATCACCGAAGTCAACAATTTCTTCTATTCCTTGATTTTTCATCCACCTGCGCAACGCTTCACCGTAATTGGCCCGCATCCATTTGTTGGCAACAATGAAAGAGAAATAGCCATTTTGATTTAAGAGTGTAATGCCCTTTTCAATAAAATATACATAGATATCAGCAATGCCATCATATACTTTATAATGTGTTTGAAAATATTCCTTGAGGTTTCCCAGCATCTCCTGCCGCACATACGGCGGATTGCCGATAACCGCGTCAAAGCCGCCGGCCTGGAAAATTTCCGGAAATTCCGCCGGCCAGTCGAAAACATTGACCCGCTGGGCTTCTTCCGTATCGAGCAGGTTCATTTGTTTGCCTTCATAGAAATCCGGGCCGATGAGCGAATTGCCGCACTTGATGTTGCCGCCCAGATTGGGCAGCGCCCTTTCGTGAAAAAGCTTGCGCTGCCGGTTTAAACTTTCTGAAGTTTCTCCTTCCAGCACTTTGAGCAGCAGGGAAAGTTTGGTTACTTCCACCGCCTGGCTGTCAATATCCACGCCGTAAATATTGTTGAGCAGAATGCGTTTGCGCTCGGCGGTAGTCAAATTCCAGTCACCGCCCGGCCCCTGATAGATGGCCGGTTTTTTATCCCGCATGCGTTTTTCGGGGTTATTGGCGGCGTACCACTTCAGGTGCCAGTCCAGCAGATACTGATAAGCGCCGAGCAGAAAAGAACCCGAGCCGCAGGCGGGATCGAGTATCCGCAGTCTCTCCGCCTTCTTCGGCGTTTTCCCTTCCAGTAATCTGCCGACGGTATTTTTAACGATATATTCGACAATATAAGTCGGCGTGTAGAAGACACCGCCTGCTTTTTTTACCTCCGGCTTGTCTTCCACCACGGCGCGGTGATCGCTCGCCAGACGGATGACCTTGCCCAGGAATTGCTCATAAACCTGTCCCAGAATATCAGCAGGCAGGACGGCGAACTCGTAAGGCGAGTCGGGATAGTAAAGAGTTTTTAATATATCCTTGAGGGGTTTGTCGTCTATCTGGAGCTCCGGGGTGAGTCTATCGGGCGGCTCCGTTTCCCCTTTTTCGGAGCGGAAATGAAACAGGCCGGAATTGTAGCGGTCGTCGGCCCTGTAAAAAAGTTCCTGCAGCCGCTCATAAATATTGCTGCCGTTGCATAGCGAACGCAATGCACCGTAGTCTTCAATGCCGCGATCCTCGGCAATCCGCAAAAAAATAATCCGGTCGATGATGCGCTGAACGGAATCATTAAGCTCCCGGACGCTCAGGGTATTGCGCAGGGCGATATTCCGGGCCAGCGCTTCCCGCCAGCTTTCGATCTCGGCCAGAAAGGAGCTGTCCACTTCCGCCGTCCCCCGTTTGGCCTTGCTGGATTCGGCATACCGGTCAAACGAACCTTTGAGGATGGCCTCTTTGGAAAAGATGGCGGCAATTTCATCCCATTTATCCGCATACTGGCGATAGGTGTAATATTTAATGCGGGCCTTGTCGGCTCTGTCTTTCTGATCGGGCCTGATGCGGCAATCGTAAACGGCGAATTCATCAAAATCAGTAACGATGGACAGCGGCAGTTTGGCCGACCAGGCATACCGGCGCACCTGAAAGGCGGGCGCCGGATCGTCTTTAATCACAACGGATGGTTTTTTGGCTTCGACAAAGAATTTGCGCTGGCCGCCGATACGGAAGGAATAGTCCGGCGCTTTGGTGACGCCGCTGACCTTTACGGCGTCTTCGTGAATGACGTCCTTATAGGCTTCGGCATTGCCGGCCCTGTTATTGACGTCCCAGCCCAGCGCTTCGAAAAACGGATCAATGAACTCACGGCGCACCTGGGTTTCATTGTAGGCGCCTGATTTGTAGGCTTCAAGGTTTCTTGCGAACCGTTCAATAAGTTCCAGGATTACTTGCGGCGCAGGCATGCAGCTCCCTTCTCCAAATGAAATGAACTGCCAGTTTTATATACTTGTTTGAGCCGAAAATCAAAGAAATTGGCTGGTTGAAAAATATTCCGCCGGCAAAGGCGATTCCTTTTTCACCGCAAACTAATTTCCTGCTCCGGGATCCGGAGGAGGCGCCGCACGAAATCTTCTTGCCAGATACCGGACAAGAAAAACGGCAAGGCCGAGCAGGATAACCAAAACAGCCAGCGCTCCGTAAGTGATGGCATTGCCGCCGGCAATCAATTTCACCGGGTTCCAGGAAGGCACAGCCAAAATACGACCCTCCGTTGTCTTGTATTGCGCCGGAACGAGCGGGATACCGCTATCCCGCGGAAACGATTGCATATAACGCAGCAGCGCCTTCCACTCCTTCAGTTCCTTGCTTTGCGGTGAATTTTTATTCGCATAAACAATCGCCTGTTTTAAATCCGGCAGTACCCGGCCGTTTTTGTCTTTCGGTTCCAGCTTCAGGAGGCCGTAGGTAGCGCGGGAAACGTAATTGAGCATTTCCGCCGCATATAAGTTGGCGCAGACGCGATAAAGCTTTTGTTTCTCCAGCGGTTTGTATTGCCCTTTTTCATTCTGCACCAGAACTTCCGTCACCCGGTCAAAAAACATCCGGTGCGGATTGTAGGAGAATTTTATTCCGGAAACCTGCAGGTGGGCGCCCTCCTTTAAAAGCGGCGCAACGGTTGTTTCGACTTCCAGTGCATCCTTCACCTCCCCGCCGCTCACATAAAAAGCCACCAGCGGATAGCCGGGATTGCCGTCCGTTCCGACGCCCAGGGAAAGCGTCTGAAAAACATCGGCAACCGTTATTTTACCTTTCTGGAAGGAATCCCTGATTACTCCGAGAGGCGCGATGGACATACTGACATATTCGTGGTCCCGGCCTTCAGCTTTTTTCACGGCAAACCGGTAGGCGTCGGTAATCATATTTCCCAGCCCCATTTCCCGGGGATGGGCATAAGCCGCGGCCAGGGACTCCATATTAAAATAACTCTGTGCGACCACCTGGTCAAAAGACAGCCGGTCGCCAGCCAGAGATTTCCTGTTGACCGTTTCCTTGTATCTGGCAATTTCCGCGGCAATTACCTTATTATCCGGAATATCCTCCCGGACATTTTTTAACTCATAGGAGCCGAGCTTGACGCCTTCTCCCGGCGCATGATTGATTTTCAGTATGCCCAGATATTCGCCGTAACATCCGGCAGAGGCAATAATGGTTTTTCCGATCAACAACGGTTTAGGTAAAACCGTGTGCGTGTGCCCGCTGATAATGACATCTATCTGCGGCGCCTCCCGCGCCAATTCCTCATCCTCCGATTTCCGCGATACCGACGACGTTCCGGAATGAGAAAGGCAGATAATTATGTCCACCTTTTCCTTATTTCTTAAAATACCGACGACACGCCGCGCGGTTTCCACCGGATCGGCAAATTTAACCGGTGCAGCGAAGGGCGTATCATCGGCGGCATCCCTGCCCATGATCCCGAAAATTCCGATGCGCAGCCCGTTTCTTTCAACGACAGTGTAATCCCGCACCGGATATTCCCTGAATGCCTGCTCGAGCGGATCGTCTTCCTTTTTCTCCTTGCTGAAAACAACATTGGAAGCAACCAGCGCCGGCAGCAGTTTGCTTTTGGTCCGGGCCGCCTGCAGAGCCGCGGCCAGACCGGCGGAATGAAAATCAAAATCATGATTGCCCAGGGTCGCCACATCATAGCCCATCTTTCCCATCAACCGCAATTCCGCGGCCTCTTCGGAAAAGGAGGCATGAAAAAGCGTGCCCATCGCAAAATCGCCGGCGTCGATGCGCAGGGTTTCATTTTTGTGCAGGATGCGCTGTTCGTTCAGCAGGTTGGCGAGCTTGGCGTAGCCGCCCTGCTGTAGCTGCTCGCCTCCGGGAGTTAAAATGCGGTGCGGCAGAAAATAGGAGTGCAAATCGTGGGTGAACAGGAGCACCAATTCCCTGCCTTCCTTTCCTTCTGCAGCAAAGCCGGGCATCGCTATACTCAGCGCAAACAAAGATAAAACCACAATGCCGCTAATTTTAACCTTGCGCATAAATCTCACCCTCTGCTGGTTTAGTAACCGCTTCTTGATTTTTTTCAGATACGCATCACGCTCTCGCCGTAAAAACCGCACCAAAGCCGGCTTAATGCATGCTCATCCTTTTTTCCCGGGGCAGCAGACAGCCGGCTACACATTTATCCTCGCATTGGCCGTTGCACGGCTCCACATGGATAGTTATGCTGGATTCCGGAAACTTCTGCATAATTTCTCTTTTCAGTTTTCTGGTAATTTCATGGGACGACATTACCGTCATCTGCGGATCGACTTTAATATGAAATTCGATAAACCGGAGATGGCCGGATTTTCTCGTCCTTAACTGATGATAACCATGGATGGTTGCCGTGTAACCGGTAATCAGATCAAGAATCCAGGCTTCTTCAGCAGCCGGCAATTTTACATCCATTAAATCACGAACCGCGTGAACGGTTAAATTATAAGCGGCGCGCAGAATAAAGACAGCAACAAATATAGCGGCAGCCGGATCGAGCCAGTGGATATTGGGCTCGTGGAATACCTTATGCCCCAGCCAGATTACCGCCAGACTCGCCATAACGCCCAGGGATGTGTAAACGTCCGTCCGCAGATGCCAGGCGTCCGCCGTCAGCGCAATGGAATCCGCTTCCCGGCCCACCTTGAAAAGCATTTGCGAAACGATAATATTGAGGACGGCGGAAAGCAGCATGACGCCGACGCCCCAGCCGGCCAGTTCCATCGGCTGCGGAGTATTCAGTTTTTTCAATGCTTCAAAAATGATCCAGAAGGCCGCGATGAAAATCAGAACGGCTTCTACAAATCCGGAGATGCTCTCCACTTTTCCATGGCCGAAAGGATGTCCTTCATCCGCCGGATTCTGCGATGTTTTAACCGAAAAAAGGGCGATAAATGAAGCCAGGAGGTCCATTCCGGAATGAATCGCCTCGGAAATAATCGATACCGACCCGACGAACACACCGACAACAACCTTGAAAAAAACGAGCAAGGAATTCGAGACGACCGACAGCATTGCTACGCGCGCTTTGCGCTTTTGCAGCGCAGCGGAAGCAACTTGTGAATTTTGCTGGGAAATTTCATGGGACATGTGTTCAATATAGCATGATCCACATATTATTTCCTCAATTTTTATAACGCCTTACCCCGTTCCGCCTGATCCGGCCGGCTCCCGTAACGCAACCGGCAAAGCCACCCGGCAAAATATCACGTATTTTCTTTGCACTACACAAAATTTATGGTAGGACACACGCCCACAGATCACGGATTAAGCAAGTTCCGGTCTGCGGCAAAAAACTATGAACAAATCGATATCCGCTCTGCAACAGGCGACAAGGCAAAACCGGCAAGACTGGCGCTGGCAATTTAAAAACCGGATCACCGCGCCGGAAACCCTGGGGCTTCTTCTGCAAAAACCGGCACCCGAACAAAAAATTATCAAACAAATTGCCGCCGTTTACCCGCTGGCCGTAACCCCTTATTATTTATCGCTTGTTAACCGGGAAAACGAATCCGACCCGATCATGGCCCAGTTTTTTCCCCAGCCGCAGGAAACAGTTTCCGCCCAAAGCGGCAAGGAAGATCCGCTGGAAGAAGACGTTTATATGCCCGTACCGAAACTGGTGCAGCGCTATCCCGACCGCTGTCTGGCGCTGGTTACCGAAATTTGCGCCACTTATTGCCGGCACTGCAACCGGAAGCGCTTCTGGTCGGCGTCTTCGCGGATCAGCCTGAAAACCAGACTGGCAAAAATGATCGGTTATATTGCCGCAACCCCGCAAATCAGGGAAGTAATTATCTCCGGCGGCGATCCTTTGATCCTGGACGACCCGGCGTTGGAAGGACTGCTGGCGGCGCTGCGGACCATCCGGCATGTGGAGGTTTTAAGAATCGGCAGCCGGACTCCGGTGGTTATGCCGATGCGCATTACCAGGGATCTTTGCCGGATATTGAAACGCTACCGGCCCCTATGGTTCAACACGCAATTCAACCATCCGCAGGAAATAACCGCCGCGTCGGCGCGTGCTTGCAGCATGCTGCTGGAAGCAGGCATCCCGGTTTCCAATCAGTCGGTACTGCTTAAGGGAATCAACGATTCCCCGCCGGTGATGAAAAATCTGCTCTACGGTCTGCAAAAGATATCTGTCCGTCCTTATTATCTTTTTCATTGCGATCCGGCAAAGGGATGTGCGCATTTTCGCACTGATGTAAAAACCGGCATCGCCATAATGGAAAATATCTGGCGGCAATGTTCGGGCCTGAGCCTGCCGCAATACGTTTTGGACGTACCGGGCAGCAGCGGCAAAATTCCCTTAACCGTGATGTCGCCGGCCCTAAAAAAAGATTTGCAAAAGCATCAACATTTTTTTGACAAGTTGCAGTAAATAGATTAGTAAGGGGCGCAAGAATAACTTATAAATTCCTATTAATTAGGAAATTCAGGGGAGACTAAACTCTATGTACACAGCCAGTGACTTAAAGAAGGGTTTAAGAATTAAACTGGAAAACGAACCGTACATCATCACCGAATTTAACTTCGTCAAACCGGGCAAGGGACAGGCGCTGTACCGCTGTAAATTAAAAAATATGATTAACGGCAATCAGTTTGAACGCACTTTCCGCTCCGTAGATACATTTGAATCGGCCGATTTGCATGAAAAAAAGATGCAGTATTTATACAAGGAAGAAGGCAAATACTGCTTCATGGACAACGAAACTTACGAACAGATCTATCTGACCGAAGAGCAGATGGACGATGCGAAAAATTTTCTGATTGACAATATCGAGGCCGAAATTCTGCTTTTCGAAGACCGCCCCATCGGCATCAGCCTGCCCAATTTCGTCGATCTCATCGTCACGGAAGCCGAACCCTGGGCGAAAGGCGACACGGTTTCCGGCGCCACCAAACCGGTCAAGCTGCAAACAGGCTATACCATCCAGGTACCAACATTCATCGATGAGGGTGAAAAGATTCGGGTTGATACCAGAACGGGAGCATATCTGACCCGCGTCAAAGGCTGATTGACTTGGACAGACCAATACCGGACGATAAATTTATGCTGGCGCGCAAGCGGAAGGCTCTTCTGCTGCGCGCCGTTTTGCTTCAGAGCATCCGCCGTTACTTCATCGAACAAAATTTCCTGGAAGTGGAAACGCCGCTCAGGATTCCGGCGCCGGCGCCGGAAGAACATATCGAAGCCATTCCTTCCGGGGACTGGTTTCTGCAGACTTCGCCGGAGCTCTGCATGAAAAGGCTTCTGGCCGCGGGATACCGGCGGATCTTTCAGATCTGCAAATGTTTCCGCACCGGAGAAAGAGGCGGCCGGCATCTGCCGGAGTTCACCATGCTGGAATGGTATGCCGCGGGGCTTGATTACGAACAGTTAATGGATCAGTGCGAAGAAATGATCAGGGCCGTGGCGCGCGATCTGGGCATGCAAGAAGCTATTGTCTGGCAGCGGCGGCAGATAAGCCTTTCTTCGCCCTGGGAGAGAATTTCGGTGCGGGAAGCATTTGAAAAATATGCACCGGCAACCCTGCCGCAAGCGCTGAATGGGGATAATTTCGATGAAATCCTGGTGGAATATATCGAACCGCACCTGGGAGTTGTCCGGCCGACTTTCCTCTATGATTATCCGGCGCCGCTGGGGGCGCTGGCAAGACTGAAAAAAACCGATCCCGCCGTCGCGGAACGGTTTGAGCTCTATATCGGCGGGCTGGAATTGGCCAACGGCTTCTCGGAATTAACGGACGCCGGGGAACAGCGCCGGCGTTTTGCGGCGGCACAGGAATTGCGCGCCCGAAAAAAGTATGCCGCTTATCCCCTGCCGGAGAGATTTCTGGCGGCACTGGATGACCTGCCTTCCAGCGCCGGCATCGCGCTGGGCATCGACCGGCTCGCCATGATTTTCGCCGACGCGGCCCGGATTGACGATATTCTTTCCTTTACGCCGGAAGATTTATAATCCTATCCCGCCGCTTTACCGCACTTCCGGCTTGAGCAGAAATACTGCAACTCCCCTGATTTCATCTGAACAGGGATTTGCTCGTCAGGCGCTGAATTTCCTTTTCATCGGTCCAGACGATTTCACCGGTCTGAATATTCACCAGCTGCAGGGTTATATTATAATAGATGATGTCCTGCCGGTCGCTTTTCTTACGGATGCTGGAAATGGTGCCCCGCAGGATCACCTTCGCGCCAACCAGTTTGCCCACCTGGGCGACCGTCCTGTTGTCAAACAATCCGGATTGCTGCAGCTTCATCTGGTTTAAAATATCTTCGATAGCCTGATCATCAATAAACTTAGCCACACCTTCGTTGATCAGCCTGGTTCTGATCTTTTCCATGATGGTTCTGGTATTTACATGCTCGTCCGTTTCATTTTTCATGTCGCGGGCCAGCATCCAGCGCGGCTTTTCACCGGCGTACTGCGCGCTGTTTATGAAGGCGGCTTTCCGTATGGAGCCGGTCATGTAATCACTGACGTCTTTCAAGTCTTTGGCTGACCAGTCGGAACCGGTAACCGTTTCTTCATCCTTTATCTCGTATCTGATTGTCGGGCCGCAACCGGCCAAAAAACCGATGACGATAACCAGCAGAAGCAAACTGCATCTGATTCTCATTTTTCCCTCCGTAAAAGAAAGCCGGGCCTTAAAATGATTGCATGTTTTTTCTTATTTTTATTTGGCAAATGAAAAATATGCAATATTTATTTTTCCTTCTCCTGATTATTTTTCCCCTGCATATTGTTCCCGTAACCGCGCTGCTCCGGATACGCCGACCGCAAC
>CAYYBK010000004.1:20897-25863 GCA_964470015.1 uncultured Syntrophales bacterium | reverse complement strand
TTGTCGCGGCAGGTACCGTCATATTTCGGCTTTTTCCCGGTGGCCAGAGCCGCCTTTCTCTTTGTTTCCAGCTCTTCCGCGGTGCATGTACAGTAGTAGGCCTTGCCCTCGGCGATAAGCTTTTCCACCATTGCCCGGTGCAAATCGACTCGTTGTGCCTGAAAATGCGGTCCTTCATCCCAGGACAATCCGAGCCACGTCATTGCATCGAGAATGGCTTTTGTTGATTCAGCGGTAGAGCGCATCTGGTCGGTGTCCTCGATGCGGAGGACAAATTCTCCGCCATTGTGGCGGGCATAAAGCCAGTTAAAAAGTGCCGTGCGGGCTCCGCCGATATGTAAGAAACCGGTAGGCGAAGGTGCGAAACGGGTTCGTATTTTTTCAGTCATTTTGTTTGCCTTGTTTTTTCGGGCTTTATAAGATTGCCGACGGCTTTTTGTCAAGCCGCATTTCCCCGGCCGTTTGTCGGTTAAAAGAAAAGATGCTGTAACATCAATCATGTAGGCATTTTAATTGGGCGGGAATCTTTACTTCGGCGCCGAACACGCTGGGGGCTGCCGAACACCCGGCCGGCATAATGACCGTGATAATAATTTTCACCGGTCGTGCAGCCTCTGTTTTAGGCCGGTAAATAATTATGCTTGACAAGGGGAAAGATTTATAATTAACTTCCACGCTTAACGCAGAATGCGTAACTTTGCGAGGCAGTAAGGTCTTAATGTCAAACTCTTTGAAAATTAATGTAGTTACGATACCCGAGGAAGGGCTGAACCTCTTAATTTCTGAAGAAGCTAAATGGTTTGAGAGCTGCTTCCCGGATAGCGACCGCCTTGATTTTACTTTGCGGAAGGTTGATGCAAAATGTCAGATAACAAGGACTTCCAGCACGGTCTTTGTGAAAGGCAGTATTTCCGTTCTTCTCGGTATTAGCTGCAGCCGTTGTTTGGATGATTTGGATTTTGCCGCTGGTGGCGATTTTGCCTATACATTAGTGCCGCTGAAACCAGAGCCAAAGGAATATCTGGAACTTCAGGCCGAAGAGCTGGAAATAAGTTATTATCAAGGCGATTTTATTGACCTTACGCCGATTATTTGTGAGCAGATTATTTTACAAACTCCGATAAAGCCGCTTTGTTCTGAAGACTGCAAAGGGTTATGTCCTCATTGCGGTATTAACCTGAATGCGGCTTCCTGTAATTGCCGGGAGGAGGTTGTTGATGACAGGTTTGCTGTATTAAAAAAGATTAAAATTAAAAAATAAGTAAAGAGGATAAGTTATGCCAAATCCAGTAAAACGACATTCCAAGACACGGCGGAATCAGAGAAGGGCGCATGATTTTTTGCAGAAACCTGCAACTTCCGTATGCCCGCAATGTAACGAGCCGAAATTACCCCATCACCTTTGTCCCAAGTGCGGTACCTATAAGGGTCGGGAAATTACGCCCATTGAGAAACTCTCGCAGAAGTAAGTCGCCCCTTGATAAGGTTACCGTTGTTGGTTCGGGTTACGGATTAAAACGACATAAACATACCTGCCGAACCTCCTACTTGCCGCCAAGGTATCTGATGAGAGCAACTTAATTATTCAAAAAAGGATTGCTATGGCTAAATTAGCACTTGTCTTTCCCGGTCAGGGAACACAACACACCGGCATGGGGAGTTCCCTGTTTGCTGAATTTGCCAGCGTGCGCGACGCATTTGAACGCGCCGGTTCCGTGCTGGGCGTAGATATGCGCCGTCTTTGTTTCGAAGGGTCCCAGGAAGAACTCAATTTAACCGTCAATACGCAAATTGCTGTTTTAACCTTAAATATCGCATTATACGGTGTTTTCAAGGAAAAAACTGCAATAAACCCGGCGGTTTTAGCCGGCCATAGCCTGGGGGAATATGCGGCTCTTTATGCGTCCGGTGCCGTTGCTTTTGATGATGTTTTTCGCCTGGTTCAGGCCCGTGCCGTCTATCATCAGGAAGCCGTTTCCCTGGGTGCGGGTGCGATGGCGGCAATTATCGGAATGGATGACGAAGCTGTGGAGTCAATCTGTGCGGAAGTAAACAATCCCCGGGAGCTTGTTGCCGTGGCCATTCATAATGCCCCGGCGCAAGTTGTTGTTTCCGGTCATACGGGCGCAGTCGAAAAAGTGATGCGGGCGGCAAAGCAGAAGGGAGCCATGACGACGGTCCGGCTGCCGATCAGCGTTCCCTGTCATTGCCGCTTGTTACAGAGCGCGGCCGATCGCTTTGCGGAAAAGCTGGCTGACATTGGATTTCATGATTTCACTGCGCCGGTTATTCCCAATTGCGATCCCGAAGTGTTTTATACTCGGGAAAATGCCCGCGAGCTCCTGTGCCGGCAGATTGTTTCCCCGGTAAAGTGGCGACAGACGGTGGAAAAAATGGCGGCTTTGGGCGTGGAGACAATTGTCGAAATCGGGCCCAAAAGGACACTTTGCGGATTGATTAAAAGAATAAGTAAAAAAATGCAATTGTATAGCGTAGAAGATGTTGCTTCCCTGTATAAAACTGCGGAAGCCTTGGCTGTTTAGAAAAAATTAAGGAATTATTTTTTAAAACAAGGTAAGAAAGCGACGGATAATTCCATTAAGTGCAATAATCGAATTGAGGAGGATAGGGCATGACATTAGAAGAAAAAGTAATTAAACTTGTTATGGAGCAACTGGATGTAACCCGTGAAGAATGCGTTCCGGAAGCTTCTTTTATTGATGATTTGGGAGCGGACTCACTTGATCTGGTTGAGCTTATTATGGAGATGGAAGAAGTGTTCGGTATGGAAATAGCGGATGAAGAGCTGGAGAAGATCAAAACCATTCAGGACGTTATCAATTTTCTAAAGGGTAAAGGCGTCAATTAGTCTGCTGGACGGGGTTTAAGCCAATGAAAAGGCGTGTCGTTGTAACCGGCCTCGGTGCACTAACCCCTTTGGGAAATTCCGTTAAGGAATCCTGGGAAGGTGCCATCGGGGGTAAATCCGGTGTTGGTGTAATTACGAAATTTGACGGTACTTCCTTTAATACAAATATCGCCGCTGAATTAAAAAATTTCGATCCATTACAGTTTGTAGATAAAAAAGAAATCCGCCGCTACGATGATTTCATTTTATATGCGCTGGCTGCAGCCGAAATGGCCGTAGCCGACGCGGCACTGACGATCAGTCCTGAAATATCCGCACGTACCGGTGTCATCATCGGCTCCGCTATCGGCGGTCTGGCGACAATGGAGAAAGAAAAAGAAGCGCTGATGAGTTTCGGCCCCCGGAAAATTTCTCCGTTTGCCGTTCCGGCGATTCTGGCCAATTTGGCGGCAGGTCATGTATCCATACGGTTTGGCGCCAAAGGCCCGATAAATTGTGCCGTTACCGCCTGTGCCGCCGGCACCTCGGCGATCGGCGATGCTTACAAAACAATTGCCTACGGTGATGCCGACGCCATGATCACGGGAGGAACGGAAGCGGCAATAACTCCGCTTTCTGTTGCCGGATTTAATTCCATGCGGGCGCTGTCCCGGCGGAACGATGAACCGCAAAGAGCCAGCCGGCCGTTTGATAAAGATCGCGACGGTTTTGTCATCGGAGAAGGCTGCGGGATTCTGATTCTGGAAGAAATGTCCTTTGCCCTCAAACGCGGAGCCCGCATCTACGCGGAACTCGCCGGTTACGGCTGCACGTCCGATGCATTTCACATGGCCGCACCCCCGCCGGAACACGAAGGCGCCGCCCGCAGTATGCGCGTTGCCGTGAAGGATGCCGGTTTAAATGTGGCCGATATTGATTACATCAACGCGCATGGTACGTCTACGCCGCTTAACGATCTTTATGAAACGCAGGCAATCAAGGCCGTTTTCGGGGAACATGCCCGGAAACTGCTGATCAGTTCCACGAAGTCCATGACTGGACATATGCTCGGAGCAGCCGGCGGTGCGGAAGCCATCTTTGCCGTGAAGGCATTGCAGGAGGGAATTATTCCACCCACGATCAATCTTGATAATCCCGATCCGGAATGTGATTTGGATTACGTTGCCAATAAGGCCCGCCGGAAGGAAGTCAATACGGCAATGTCCAATACTTTTGGTTTCGGCGGGGTCAATTCCGTTTTGGTGTTTAAAAAAATTCGCAACTAATGACTCTGAGGAGGATTTTGTTTCCATGTCTGTTTTAGAAAAAGTTGATCCGGAAGTAAACCGTGCCATTAAATTGGAAACGTTGCGGCAGGCGGGAAAAATTGAGCTGATTGCGTCGGAGAATTTTGTCAGCGAGGCGGTACTGGAGGCGCAGGGCAGCATCATGACCAATAAATATGCTGAGGGCTATCCGGCGAAACGCTATTACGGCGGTTGCGAATTCGTGGATATCGCGGAAAATCTTGCCATAGAAAGATGCAAACAGCTTTTTGGGGCGGATCATGTCAACGTGCAACCGCATTCCGGCACACAGGCGAACATGGCCGTCTATTTTTCGGCGCTCCAGCCGGGTGATACCGTTCTGGGGATGAATTTGTCCCACGGCGGCCATTTGTCTCACGGCAGCCCCGCCAATTTTTCCGGTAAATTTTATAAGATTGTTCCCTACGGCGTGGACAGGGATACGGAAACCATCGATTTTGTTGAAATGGAAAAATTGGCGAAGGAAAATAAGCCGAAGATGATAATTGTCGGCGCTAGCGCCTACCCGCGCACCCTTGATTTTAATCGCTTCCGTAAGATAGCGGATGAAGTGGGTGCTGTTATTATGGCGGATATCGCCCATATTGCCGGTCTTGTCGCCGTCGGATTTCATCCCAGTCCGGTGCCCGTTTGCGAATATGTTACTTCGACAACGCATAAAACCCTGCGCGGGCCGCGCGGCGGGTTGATCATGTGCAAAGAAGCTTATGCCAAGACACTGAACAGCCGTGTTTTTCCCGGGATGCAGGGCGGGCCGCTGATGCATGTCATTGCGGCAAAAGCCGTTGCA
>CAYYBK010000004.1:0-20887 GCA_964470015.1 uncultured Syntrophales bacterium | reverse complement strand
TGCCCTCAAGGAAGCGCTATCTCCTGATTTTAAACAGTACCAGCATCAAATTCTGAAAAATGCACAGGCGATGGCCGACGAATTGAAGAATCAGGGCTTCCGTCTCGTTTCCGGTGGAACGGACAATCATCTCATGCTGGTTGACTTGACATCCCAGGGAGTTACCGGAAAGGAGGCACAAGAAGCACTCGACCGTGCCGCCATCACAGTGAATAAGAATGGTATTCCCTTTGATACCAAAGGCCCGCAGGTTACAAGCGGAATAAGGATAGGTACGCCGGCCGTCACCACCCGCGGAATGAAAGAAAATGAAATGAGGATTATTGCTTCCTACATTGCCGATGTTATTAAAAACATAAATGACGAAAATAGAATTCAGGCCGTGGCCAAAAACGTTAAGCTTCTTTGCGACAGATTTCCGCTGTATCAGCAGCGGATTAAATAAGCATAAAAAATGCGGAAGAATATGGCGGCAGAAAAAGTAACCGTAAAATCTCCGGCGGAAAAAGTTAACCGTCGCCCTAACTGGGATACGTATTTTCTGGATATAGTGGAGCTGGTTGCCAGGCGCAGCACGTGCAGAAGGCGCGCCGTCGGCGCCGGCCTTGTGCGCGATCGCCGTATTCTTGCCACCGGCTATAATGGCGCGCCGTCCAAGCTGGAACATTGTCTGGATATCGGCTGCCTGCGCGAGCAGCTTAAAGTCCCCTCCGGGGAGCGTCATGAATTGTGCCGGGGCTTGCACGCTGAGCAAAATGTTATTATCCAGGCGGCGTTGCATGGAGTTATTACTAAAGGGTCCACTCTTTATTGCACCAATCATCCGTGCGTTATTTGCGCTAAAATGATCATCAATGCCGGAATCATCCGGATTGTTATCCGCAACGGTTATTCCGACAGCCTGGCGGCTGAAATGCTCAAAGAAGCCGGTATAAGCGTAAAGCAACTCTAGATTATTTGCCGGAGCAATATCATGAAATGTCCGTTTTGCACCAATGCCGAAAACAAGGTCATTGATTCACGGATCAGTAAAGACGGTAAAGCCATCCGCCGCCGCCGCGAATGTCTGGGTTGTGCACGGCGCTTTACGACGTATGAGTATGTTGAAGACATCCTGCCAATGGTGGTAAAAAAAGACGGACGCCGCGAGCAGTTTGACCGGCAGAAAATATTGACCGGCTTGAAGAAGGCCTGTGAAAAGCGGCCGATCAGTATGGAAGCAATCGATAAAGCGGTAGAAAATGTGGAGCAGGTTTGTCAGGAAATGCAAGTCGAAGAAATAACCTCCACGGTTATCGGCGAAAAAGTAATGGATGAGCTGAGAAAACTCGACGGAGTTGCTTACGTCCGTTTCGCCTCCGTTTACCGGCAGTTCCGTGATGTGGGAGAATTTATCTCCGAGTTGAAAGATTTGCTGAGCAAGGATAAAAAATAAATTTATGTTTACCGGAATTGTTGAGGGATTGGGCGCAGTAAAACGTCTGACCATGAAGGGCGCCGATGCCGTTCTGGAGATTCAAACCGCCATCGACCTGCAAGATGTCTCTATCGGCGACAGCATTGCGGTAAGCGGCGCCTGTCTGACGGTTACAGCAAAAACAGACAATATTTTCCGCGCGGATGTTTCGGCGGAAACACTGGCGAAAACAACCCTTAAGTCTTTGCAGGCGGGTGCTGCAGTTAATTTGGAGAAATCATTAAAGGTTGGCGGTTACATAGGCGGCCATTTTGTTTTAGGCCATGTTGACACGACCGGCAGGATACTTTCCAGAACGCAAAAATCAGGATCACTTGTTTTGGCCGTGGAAATAGAGGATAAACTGTCGCGCTATATTGTCGAAAAGGGGTCTGTCGCCGTGGACGGTGTCAGTCTGACCGTAAACAAATTTGAAAAAAGCCGCTTTTATGTTAATATTATTCCGCATACGGCCGCCAACACAACTTTGCTGAACAAGAAAGAAACGGATTGGGTCAATATCGAGACGGATATTCTGGGCAAGTATGTGGAGAAATTATTGCATTCTGCCCGGGGAATAGATAAAAATTTTTTGGCGGAACATGGTTTCATAAAATAATTAAGGATGAAATAAATAATGGCAGTAAGCAGTATTCAGGACGCAATTGATGATATCCGCAGCGGGAAGATGATTATTCTCGTTGATGATGAAGATCGGGAAAACGAAGGAGATCTTTGCATGGCGGCGCAGTTTGCTTCGCCGGATGCAATTAATTTTATGGCGCGTTATGGCCGTGGTTTGATTTGTTTGACGATAAATGATGAAATTGCCGAAAAACTAAATCTCCGCCCGATGGTTCAGGAAAATAAGGCACGTTTCGGAACGGCCTTCACAGTTTCGATTGAAGCGCGGGAAGGCGTTACTACCGGAATATCGGCGGCGGATCGTGCAACAACTATCCAGACGGCGGTCAATCCCGATGCTACAGCTGATGATCTGGTAAGTCCGGGGCATGTATTCCCGATTATTGCCCGTAAAGGCGGCGTTCTGGTTCGCACCGGGCAAACGGAAGGTTCGGTCGATATCGCCCGCTTAGCCGGTTTGGCTCCGGCCGGCGTAATCTGTGAGATTATGAAAGATGACGGCACGATGGCGCGGATGCCCGATCTGGAAATATTTGCCCGCGAGCATAACCTGAAAATCGTTACCATCGCCGACCTCATTGATTACCGGATGCAGAATGAATCGCTCATTCACAGGATGGCCGAGGCGACAATTCCCAGCAAATTTGGCGGCGATTTTAAAATTATCGTTTATGAAAATGACGTTGATGATTGGCAGCACATTGCTTTGGTTAAAGGCGAAATTACGGCAAACGATGAAGTGCTGGTGCGTGTGCATTCGGAATGCCTGACCGGAGATCTTTTTGCCTCGGAAAGATGCGATTGCGGCGATCAGCTGCACCGGGCAATGACTATGGTGGGTAAAGAAGGCAAGGGTGTTATTGTTTATATGCGTCAGGAAGGACGCGGCATCGGTCTGGTGAATAAAATTAAGGCCTATGCCTTGCAGGAAAAAGGGCATGATACGGTGGAAGCCAATATCGCCCTGGGATTTAAGGCTGATTTACGGGATTATGGTATCGGCGCGCAGATTCTCGTTGATCTGGGAGTGCGCAAGATACGTTTAATGACCAATAACCCGAAGAAAATTGTCGGACTGGAAGGCTACGGAATCGAAATCACCAAGCGGGTTCCTATAGAAATCGAACCCAATGAAAACAACATGAAATACATGAAAACAAAGCAGGACAAGATGGGGCATCTTTTAAAAATCTAGACGGCGCGGGAGACGGTAGTTTTTATACACTAGTAAAACTTATAGACAAGGATGGTAAATGATCATGCCGAAAATAGCAGAAGGAAAGATTGTTGCGAAAGGAATGAAGTTTGGCATTGTCGCCAGCCGTTTTAACGACTTTATCAGCGGCAGGCTGATCGATGGGGCCGTTGATACATTGCTCCGTGCCGGCGCCGACGAGAAGGACATCGCGGTTTATAAGGTGCCCGGCGCCTTCGAATTGCCGCTGACGGCAAAAAAACTGGCCAAAAGCGCTAGATTTGACGCGATTATTTGTTTGGGTGCCGTTATTCGCGGGGCAACTCCGCATTTTGAGTACATCAGCGCCGAAGTATCCAAAGGCATAGCCAGCGTCGGTTTGGAAGCGGAAATTCCGGTAGTTTTCGGCGTGTTGACGACGGACACCATTGAGCAGGCAATTGAACGCGCGGGAACGAAATCCGGCAACAAGGGTGCCGATGCCGCGCTTTCGGCAATTGAAATGGTGGATCTTTTCAGGAAGATTTAATAATATTTACTCTTTCCCCGGCATCACTTTGCCGGAGAAAGGGTCTGTGACGGGATCGCTCTTTAATGATGTTCCAACAGTCTGCTGTAGAAGTTTGGGGTTTTTAATGCACGGGCGGAGAAAGGCACGCGAAGTTGCCTTACAGGTTCTTTACAGTCTTAATTTCGTGAATTTGGATGTTCAGAAAGCGCTGGAACTTTTCTGGGGCAATTTTATTGCACCGAAAGAGGCGAAGGAATTTGCTGAATTTTTGGTCGAAGGAACCTGGCGCCATAAAGACGAACTTGATTCTTTGATTGCCGGCTGCTCGGATAACTGGTCGCTCAGCCGGATGCCCAAAGTGGACATCAGTATTTTACGTATGGCGGTGTTTGAATTCATTTACTGTCCCGATATTCCGCCCAAAGTTACGCTGAATGAAGCAATCGATCTGGGCAAGACCTTCGGTTCCGAAAATTCCGGATCTTTTATCAACGGCATTTTGGATGCCATTAATTTAAAATTGGAAAAACAAAATGCAAGTAACCATCTCGACGGAAGCTCCGGACCTTCCGGTGCATAAATGTCTGGCTCTCGGCATTTTTTCCGATGAAAAGCCGCCGCGCGGAGTGTGCGGCTTTATTGACTGGCGTCTCAACGGGTTTATTTCCGCACAAATGAAGCAGGGACGAATCAACGGTGCATTCCGGGAAAAAACGGTTATTCCTTTCCCCCGGCGCATCGGTACGGAAATCGTTTTTCTTTTCGGTCTGGGGGCGATGGCCGAATTCAATCCGGAGCGGATTTACACATCCGCTTATCAAATCATCAGCACGGTTGATGGCCTGCACTGCAGTAAATTTGCGTTTGATCTTCCGGGAGAAAACCGCGGTCTGATTTCCACTGCCGTGATCGTGGAGGCCATGCTCGCCGGTTTTTTCGATTACTTGTCCCGGGATATAGAAAAGCTTGCCGATATGACAAGCTGCATTGTAGTTTCGCCCACCGGTGTGCAGGAGGTAACGGCCGGTATTCAGCGGTTTAAATCTTCCGGCAAAGACATGGGCGCCGTTGACGTCGGGGATTTGGAAAACAGTTTTGCCTGAAATCCGTTAAGCGTTTTATATTGCCGCCGCATCTCTTCCCGCAGTATTTTTCCTGAATAATTATTAAGCCGGTACTATTCGAGAACAAATTCTTTTATGCCTTGGAAAAATTCCTCCGGCTGGCCGAGAAAGGGATTGTGATCGCCTGCAGGGAATATCTTCAGGCGGCTGCCGGCGATGTTGTCCCGCATCCACTCCCCGGTTTCTATTTTGTAGAACTGGCTCCTTGCCCCATAGAGAAGGAGTGTCGGTATGGCTATTTTTTTGACGAGCGGCCGAAAATCTTTGGCTGTAAAACTTTTCCAGAGGCTGACCAGGCCGGAAGCGGCTTCCGGTGTAAGCGCCGGCATATTGCTCACGGTAAACCTTGCTTGATCGGAAGAACGCGCGGGGATTTCCTTATGCAGGAAAAAACCGGTCAGATAAATTATTCCCTTAACGATATCGGCGTTGAACGCCTTGATGAATTCTTTATTTCTTGCCGCCGGGCAATCGCCGAACATGCCCAGCCGCCACTCCCTGTTCGTTAACAGTTTCGGTGTTTGATCGATGATAACCATTTTGGAAATCATGTCTGTTCCGAAGCGGCCGACGTATTCAAACAACGTCAGCGCGCCCATGGAGTGGCCGATGACCGTTACCGGATATTTCCCCCGGTAAATTTCCGTGAGAAAATGCCTTAAATCATTCGCCAGGTCGCCTATTTTTGCCCGGGCGCGGGACCCTGATCTGCCATGATTGCATGCATCCCAGAAAATGAGGTGGAAACAGTCGAGATGTTGCCGGAAAGATTCATAATTTTCAATGCGGCCGACGGCCCAGCCGTGTAAAATAATCAGCGTGTGGGGATATATCCCCGCAGTTGATTCATAGTTAATAAGTGTTTTATCAAAGCTCTCAAAAAAAGGTATAGACGAGCATCCGCCTCATAATTACTGCGTCATCATAAATTTTTGTTCGTCCTTGGGAACGTACCACCTGATGAAATTGTACTGGAGGCCTATGGGTGCCGGTTCAATTCCCCGGAAGCGCTTGTTGATGATAATCAAGCTGTCAGGAACATAGAGAAATGTATAGGGCTGATCTTCCGCCAGAATTTCCTGGAACCGGTCATAGTATTTTTTCCTCTCCTGCTGGTCAAAGGTGCCGCGGCCTTTTTCCACCAATTCATCGACTTCGGGATTTTTATAGGAAATGAAATTAAGTTCTTCTGGCGCGGTCTTGCTGGAATGCCAGACATCGTAAGCATCGGGATCAGGCGGGATTGTCCAGCCCATGATGACGGCGTCGAAGCGCCTTTTATTGATAAAATCGTTGATGAACGCCGCCCATTCCAGAATGCGTATTTTTACCTGAATCCCTACTTCCGCCAGTTGCCGTTGAATTATTTCGGCGCACTTCTGGCGTGTTTCATTGCCCTGGTTGGTAACGATTTCAAAAGCAAACGGGCGGCCGTCTTTTTCCAGCACGCCGTCGCCGTTTGTATCTTGCCAGCCCGCTTCCAGCAAAAGCTCCCGGGCTCTTTGCGGGTTGAAGTTGTAAATTTTTACGTTACCATTATAAGCCCATGTCCCCGGCTTGAAAGGACCGGTCGCCGGTTTTCCCAGGCCCAGGAGAACACCGCTGATGATTTCTTCTTTGTTGATCGCATACGAGATGGCCTGCCGGACTCGCTTATCGGTAAAGAGCTGATTTTTCAGATTATACCCCAAATAAGTGTAGGCGAACGATAGATAACGATATTTGTTAAAATTGGTTCTAAACAGTTTATTTTCCGTCTGTCTCGTATATTGCAGCGGGGATAATCCGGAAATATCAATTCCCTGTGCGCGCAATTCCAGGAACAATGTTGCCATATCCGGAATAATACGGGTAATGTAGCCGTCAATATAAGGTCTGCCTTCAAAATAATCATGATTGGAGACAAGAACGATCTTCTGGCCGGCGACCCATTCTTTGAATTTGTAAGGACCCGTGCCGATCGGATGCCTGCTCAGCGGGCTTCTTGTGATATCCCGGCCGGCGAGCAAATGCCTCGGTAACACGGCGGAGCTCCAGCTGATCAGCGCCGGTGCAAAAGGTTTGGCGTATGTTACACGGAAGGTATAATCGTCCAGCACCTCGGCTTTTTTTACTTTTAAAAAATCACCGGCATAAGCGGTTGGTGTTTGCGGATCGATCGTTACCTGGTAGGTGTAAAGCACATCGGCGGCGGTGAAGGGCTGGCCGTCATGCCATTTCACTCCCCGGTGCAAATGAAAAGTAATCACCAGACCGCTTGCCGAAATATCCCAGGAATTGGCCAGATCACCGATGATGTTCATGTTTTTGTCGTATTTGACCAGGCCGTTATAGACCAGAGCGGCGATGTCGTGAGAAGGTTTGTCGGAAGCCAGCAGCGGGATCAGATTGGTGGCATCGCCGATATCGCCTTGCACGATGATGTCTCCCCAGGCCGGCTCTTTTGCGGCCCGGGTTTCCGCTTTCTCTGCGCTGGGTTCGCTGCTGCAGGCCGCAGCAAGAAACGCTGCCAGCAATAAAAACAGGGAAAAACGTGAAATTTGCATGGAAATTAAACTAGCCCAGCGGAAAATCCTTTGCAACAAAATTTTTGTCTTCGGGCTGCCTTGACCTGCGGCCGGCAAGGAACCTGAAATATCACTTTGACCTGCGGGAAATTAAAATGTAGTATTATCAGGCTTGATGAGACAAAATATGGGCGGATGGAAAAAGATTAAATCAATTCGATCCCGGCTGAAGACGGAGAATCTGCGGATGCAGGCTGCCGGCGGATGGGATATTCTGGATGATGCCATTACCAATTACCGTCTCAACGGTGATACCAACCAGGCCGCAGCCATTTCTCTGTATGCCATTCTTTCCGCAATTCCGCTTTTTATCCTGACTATCGTTGCTGCCGGTTATGTTTTCAGCTCCTATCCGCAAATTCATGCCGCTATAACCGAAGCCGTAAGTAAAGGATTTTTCTCGGAAAAGATTATTTTTCAACTCGGTCAGATCGAAAAAAAGCGTCATCTTTTAGGCTGGGCGGGCGTGCTGGCTTTAATCTGGCTTTCGGCGATGATCTTTGATTCCATGGCAACGGCACTCAACATTATTTTCCGTTCCCGGAAAAGCCGTAATTATTTTCTGGCAAAGCTCTTGGCTATTTCCATGATTCCGATGGCCTGGATAGTGGGCATTGCTTCCGTGGCAATCAGTTATATTGCCGCCTTACTGGTAAAGCAGCCGGCAATGATTGCCGAAAGCTTCGGTTTTTCACTTTCTCTTTCTGCCGTGTCTGCGTTTTTACTGCGTTACGTAGTACCTTATCTGATTACCACTGTTTTTTTTATTGTTGTGTATCGGGTAATTCCTACAACAAAAATTCGCCTCAGCGTCGCTGTTGCCGGCAGTGCTATATTTGCCCTGCTCACAGAAATCGTTAAACAGCTTTTTACGTGGTACGCCGCCAATTATACCCGATATGACGTGATTTTCGGATCTCTGGAGGCGATCGTTATTCTGGTAATCGGTGTATTTTATATCGCCCTGATCTTTCTGTTTTGTGCCGAGCTGATGTCTTCCTATCAGCGGCGGGATATTCTCCTGCTCGAGCGGGCGATGCTTAAACCGCGCAATGACATGATGAAGGTTGATGAACGCCTTTTCAAAAAATTTGGTCATGCTTATCCGCAAGGCAGTACAATATTCAATGAAGGGGATACCGGCAGCGAGATGTATTATGTCTTGTCGGGCCGGGTTTTACTGGAAAAAGACGCCTGCCAGGTAAAAAAACAGCTGGCGGATATGGGGCCGGGGCAGTATTTCGGCGAAATGGCCGCATTGATCGATATCCCCCGTTCCGCAACGGCGCGCGCTGCCACAGACAGTCATCTGGCCGTAATCGGCGGCAGTACCTTGCGCGATATGCTGCGGGAAAGCCGGGAAATCGGCGTCCATATGCTGCGGGAATTCGCCCGCCGGCTGAAGAATTCCAACATGGCGCTGGAGGGCTTGACGAATCTCTGGACACGGATGGCGCTGGTTATTTATTTCATGGACAATACCGGGGTGAGAATTCCGGATCATCTGCCGCAGCTTACGCAGCTCGCCAAAAGAGAAGCGGCGGAAGTAAAGCAGATACTCGCTGAACTGGCTGCCGAGGGAATATTGCTCATTGACGGCGAACGGCTGGTCGGAGTAGCCAGAGAAAAAATGTGGGAAATGATCAATTCCGGAGACCTGAAAAAATGTTTTCTTGAAGACAAAGACAAGGTCTGACCATAAAACAGCTTCCCGCCGCTAATTTCCCGGATAATCTTTTCCACCCCCGTTCAACGGAACAGGAACATTATTTTCTGTGCAATCCCGCGGCAATCTGCTTGGCCTTGCTGAAATCAGCAGTATTGATGACGGCTTTTCTCTCCGGACTTTTTGCCGCCAGCTCGTTCATCTGTTTAACCCGTTCCGCACTGGGGGGATGCGTACTCATTGCGTCGGAGAGGCTTTTCAGTACTGGGTTGCCGCTTGTGCCGGCGCTTTTTTCAATTTCCAGCAGTTTCTCGTAAAATTTGCCGACCTGGGTTTTATCGTATCCGGCAGCGACGGCATATTTGAAACCAATGCGGTCCGCTTCCATCTCATCCTCCCGGGAATTAACCAGGAAAGTATATTTTTGAGCGAGCATGCCGCCGCCGGCGCCGACTACGCCGCCTAATACGGCGGCTTTGGCCTGACAGCTTGTATCGCCTTCGGCGCAAAGAGCTCGCCCCAGGCCGTAACCCACGACGGCGCCCACAACTGCACCGCCTGCCGTATAAAGCCAGGTTTTATTCTCGGCCTTTTCCATGGCATACATACGTTCTGCGGAATGTCGGGCGACAACGTGACCGATTTCATGAGAGATAACGCCGGCAAGTTCCGCCTCGCTGGAAGCCATGGCAATAAGCGGAGCGGTGACGAAAATGGCTCCGGCGGGCATGGCAAAAGCGTTGACATCGGCCACATCAACAACAGTGAAGGTATAATTATAAGGATTACCCTCCAGTTTGTTGGCGCGGACGATTTTTGCGCCCAGGTCGGAAACGTATTTCTGGATGTCCTGGTTTTTGGCCGGCGGGTAATCTTTAAGCATTTTCGGCAGTGCTTCTTTGGTCAAGCGCTGTTCATCCTGGACAGACATACTTGTTTCCTGTCCCACGTTGGAACCTTCGCGGTAGCGCGAGCTGCTGGTGGGCGCGCAGGAAATGATTATGGCTACGGACAATAGAATAAATAGGTTTAGTTTGCTTTTCATGGCTTTGCTCCTTGGGCAATAATGTCTCCTCCTGCGGGACGGGATTGCAAAGGCGGAATACATTTAATGAAGGCCTTTTCTCGACCGCCGGCGGGCACAATATAAACAAGGCCCGCATCCGTCTGTTAAGGTGCTGACTTCATCGCGGCGATTATGCCAAATGCCCGTTCATTCTTCCGGCGCTGATCATTCTACGCGCATTCGCTGTAACCGCAAATACGGCAGACGGCACATCCGCCTTCGTGTTCCACAATGCCCCCGCAATCCGGACAGGCGCCCTTGAGAAAGGCGCGCTTTTCTTTGACCGCACCGCCGCCATTGGCAGCCAGATGGGATTGAATGGCTTTGGCTACCGCATCGGCGCAGGACATAACCTTGTTTTCTCCGAAGCCGGAAGGCGAATGGCAGGAAATACCCTGCAGCTGCTTGATAACCTGGCGCGCCTGAATGCCGCTGCGCCAGGCAAGCGACACCATGCGTCCGATGGCTTCGCTTTGTGAGGCGGCGCAGCCGCCGGCCTTGCCCATCGTCGTGAACAATTCAAAAAGGCCGGTAGTATCTTCATTGATGGTTATATAAAGCGGCCCGCAACCGGTCTGCATCTGATAGGTCCATCCCTTCAGAATTTTCGGTCTTTCCCGCTTTACCGCCGGCTGTTCGGTCTTCATGTTCACGGCGGGGACGGGCTTTTCTTCTTTTTTCCCTTTGGAGAGAACCTGCTGATCGCGCGAACCGTCGCGGTAAATTGTAACACCTTTGCATCCGAGCTGATAAGCCAGTTCATAAACCTTTGATACATCCTGGACGGTTGCGCCATTGTGGAAGTTGACCGTTTTGCTAACCGCATTATCGGTGAATTTCTGAAAAGCGGCCTGCATCCGGACATGCACTTCCGGCGAGATATCATGTGCGGTGACAAAGATATTGCGGATATCGGCGGGAATTTCTCCAATGTCGTGGATCGAGCCGTGTTCGGCGATCCGTTGCATTAGTTCCGGTGAATAAAACCCTCTTTCCTTGGCAATGGCTTCGAAATGCGGGTGCACTTCCACAAGAATATCGTTATCCATAACCTGCCGCACGTAGGAAACGGCGAAAAGCGGTTCCACTCCGGAGGAGGCATTGGCCAGGATCGAAATGGTTCCGGTCGGCGCGATGGTGGTTACGGTGGCGTTGCGCATCGGCGGCTGGCCCTTTTCATCATACACGGAGCCCTTAAAATTCGGAAAGGGACCGCGCTTCCCGGCCAGTTCCTGCGATGCGCTGTAGCCCTGCTCCTTGATGAACCGCATGATTTTTTCGGCAAGCTCAATGGCTTCTTCGGTATTATAGGGAATGCCGAGCAGAAACAGCATGTCCGCCCAACCCATCACGCCCAGTCCGATTTTACGATTGCCCAGCGTCATTTTGGCGATCTGCGGCAACGGGTAGTTATTGACTTCGACAACGTTATCCAGAAAATGAACGGCCAGAGACACAATTTCTTTGAGTCTTTCCCAGTCGATCCGGCCGTCTTTTACCATTTTGCCCAGATTGATGGAACCCAGATTGCATGATTCGTAGGGCAGAAGCGGCTGTTCACCGCAAGGGTTTGTGGATTCGATGGAACCAATGCGCGGCGTGGGATTATCCCGGTTGAGTCTGTCCAGAAACACGATGCCCGGCTCTCCGTTTTCCCATGCCTGGGTAATAATGCGTTGGAAAACCTTCCGGGCATTGACGGTGCCGGAAACCTGTTTATCGCGGGGGTTAATCAGCTCAAAATTCTCATCCTTTTCCACCGCTTTCATAAAATCTTCGGTCAGGCCGACGGAAATATTGAAGTTGTTTAACTGTTTTTTATCCGCTTTGCACATGATAAAGTCCATAATGTCCGGGTGATCGACACGTAAGATTCCCATGTTGGCGCCCCGTCTTGTACCGCCCTGTTTGATGGTTTCCGTTGCTACATCAAAAACGCGCATGAAGGAAATCGGGCCGCTGGAAATTCCGGTGGTGGTTAAAACGCAATCATTAGCGGGCCGCAGGCGGGAAAAGGAGAAGCCTGTACCGCCGCCCGATTTATGGATCAACGCCGTATATTTGACGGCATCAAATATTTCTTCAATGGAATCGCCTACCGGCAATACAAAACAGGCGGATAACTGGCCAAGTTCGCGCCCGGCATTCATGAGCGTCGGCGAGTTGGGAAGAAATTCCAGCCCCGTCATCATATGGTAGAATTCTTCAGAAACGGCTGCGGTATCCGCCTCTTTGTTGAACTTCAGGTCCGCTGCAGCGATTGTATCGGCCACGCGCCGGAACATCTGGCTGGGGGTCTCCAGCGGTTGTCCCTCCGTGTTGCGTTTAAGATAACGTCTTTCCAGAACAGTGATAGCATTTTTCGTCAATACCGGCGTGATCGGGGTGTAAGCCTTCTTTTCCATTGAATTTTACTCCTGGGAATTAGGGTAAGAAAGTTATTAACTTAAGCACTACATGTAGTATATATTTCTTCTATTAACCACAACATCTAGTTGTTGTCAATACCGGGATGCATTTTTGGAAAAGAATTTACAAAAAATATGTAGCGGCGCCAAAATCAGGAAAATACTGTTTTTACAGCCTGTGAATCAGCCGGGATGCCTTAAGTTGCGGGAAAAATATTACTTTCTGAAGAAAGGTGCATGATTGGAAGTAAAATAATCGGGCGTCCGTCGAATAATTTCCGCGACAGCCGGCTGTTTTTTGAAAGTTTTTTCCAGGAATTTCCGCACAGCGGCGCGCTGCCAGCCCAAAGGATGCACGAAACTTTTATAAAGAGACAGATCCCCTGCGTAAAAATCGTGAGTTGATAGTGTCTGGGCATCGTCGCTCAAGACGGGCAGGTTGAAAATTGCCAGATTCAGAAAGCTAATACAATCGCGGTGATCAAGAACAAAATTTAACGTCTTCAACGCACTTTCCTCGTTTTCCGGCGGTGTTCCGAAAAGCAGGTAAACATAGGTGCTGATTCCCGTGCGCTTTAAAGTATTCAATGCTCGGGAAACGGTTGGCAGATCTATTCCCTTGCCCAGTTTGTCCAGCACCTTCTGATCGCCTGATTCAATGCCTAGTTTCAGCAGGACGCAGCCGTTTTTGTGCAGTGAGCGGCAGAAATCTTCGTCCGTGAGCTGGGGGATGATTCTCGTAAAGCCGTACCACGGCGCGCTGAAATGGTTGACGGCCAGAGCCGAAAGCAGTGCGGGGCTTATGGCGTTATCCACGATATGAATCAAGCCCGGATTCGATTCACGGCAAAGCAGCTGCAGATGCGCGATTGCTCGATTTAGCGCCTGCGGCTGATAGGGATTATCTTCCGCTCTTTCTGGACAGAACGAACAGCGCTGCCAGTAACAGCCGCTTGACGCACTGTAAGGTAGAATCGTGACCGGTGCGAGATAATCTTCTAGCGGGAAATCGTGGAAAGCGGGCGGCATATCGCTTACGTCGCCCCTGCCGCCCAGCAGTTCCAGTAGTTTCTTTTCGCCTTTTCCCGCGACCATTTCATCCACAAGGCCGGCGAAAATATTTCGGCTTCCGGTGATTTTAATCCAGGAAGTCGCAAGCGAGCCTCCCAGGATAATTTTTTGACGCGGATTTTTCTTTTTGACAAAGCCGATCATGGCGAATGTACAGAGCGCTTGGCTCAAATAATTTAAGGAAAAGCCGAGGAAACGGGGTTCTTCTTCGAGCACGGCTGGGAGGCGCAGGGAAAAGTAAGGGTAAAAAGGGTTCTGATGCGGATTTTCGGCGGCCCGGAGTAAATCACCGCTTTTCACCGGAGTTAACTGATGGTCGTGATAATCGGCCAGCGTCAAATCCGCATGAAATGATTCTCCCTCCAAGCGGTAGAGGCGGTTTATGTCGGCGACGACGCGCCGGTAACTTCCCGGGTTGAGATAAATCTTGCCGTTTCTTAGGGCGGCAATGTTTGCGTCCAGATGCTTCCGGGCGCGTGTTGTCCAGCGGTCGGCCGCTGTCGTTTCCCTTGCTGAAGCAGTCAGAAGATAAAGAAGTCCTTCCAGATTGGCATCGATTATCCGGCAACTAATGCCGCCTGCCTGCAGACAGCCGGCCAGTTTGGCAATCCCGGCCGGCGGTTCCGACGGTTTGCTGACCGGGGGATGGATAAAAATTATTTTTGACGGCATAAGTGCGCTGTTCGGACAATTCTTATCTCTGCGGGCGTGTTTCATCCGCCCGGCGTATAACGGTTTTTAATTATCCGGAAGATGAGTTAATACTTCCCGTTGATTTGTGCAAGATTAAATGTGGAAATTATCTTCCAGCTTGACAGAAAAAGGAATCTTTGCAAAAGATGCGCGACTTGGAAATTTTTGTGGCTGGAGCCGGATAATGATTCCCTGCAAAGCCGGTGAAATCTGAAAAGATAAAATCATTAGTTAAAAGTAATTCGATGATCTGTAATAATAAAATGAACGGGCCTCTTCCCGCCGGTAATTTGCTGGCAGTGCTGCTGGCAGTATTTTTTGCCGTGTTTGCTTCCGGGCTTGCGGACGGTGCTGAAAAATATCCGTCGCCAACCGGTGTTGTCAATGATTTTGCCAATGTAATAGATGCGGACAATACCGGCCGGATGGAAGCGCTGGCGCAAGAGGTGCTGCGGAAAACAGGCACGGCTGTTGTTGTGGCTACTGTTCCCACTATCGGTGCCGGCGAAGAGATTGGTCTCTACGTCAGCGGGCTGTACAAGACATGGGGCATCGGGAAAAAAGGCGAAGATAAGGGGATTTTAATTTTTCTGGCCGTTCAGGAAAGAAAAATTCGTATTGAAACCGGTTATGGAGTGGAGGGCGTTCTGCCCGACGGGTTGGTGGGGGAGATATTGGATAAATATGTGGTTCCTCAACTCAAGGCCGGCAATTACGGAACGGCGCTTTATAATGCGATGTTTGCGTCTTCCGCCTATGTTGCCCATGATGCCGGTGTCCAGTTGGACGGTTCCGTTATGCCGTCCCGGGCGAAAACCCGGTCTGAGAAAAAGGGATTCAATATTTTCGGGATTGGAGTTTTTTTTGTAATTGCCGTATTGCTTTTGGGTACCAAAACCGGGCGATCGATGCTTCCCTGGATACTGCTTCTGTTGTTCAGCGGCAGCGGCCGGGGCGGGGGCGGAGGCTTCAGCGGCGGTTTTGGCGGTTTTGGCGGCGGCGGCAGCGGCGGCGGCGGTGCCGGCCGGAGTTTTTAATAAAGAATGGATGAAAATTATGGCAAAAATACCGGAAAAACCTCAGGACATTTTTGTTCCTCTGACACAGGATTATTTAAAAGTATTCGGCAATGAACTTGTGGCGCTGATTATTTACGGCAGTGCGGCGGGCGGCTCTTATATCCGGGGCAAATCGGACATAAATTTGCTGGTTGTGACGACGGCCGCCGGAATGGACAACTTTACAGATGTTCTTGCTACGGTTAAGGCATGGAGAAAACGTGGTGTTGCCGTGCCGCTGCTGATGACCGTTTCTTTCATTGAATCCTCGCTGGATTCCTATCCCGTTGAATATTTAAATATGAAGAGCAGCCATATTCTTATTTACGGGGCGGACGTACTGAGCGGATTGGAATTCAAGCCGGCTGATTTACGCCTGCAAATAGAGAGGGAACTGCGGGGGAAACTGCTGCTGCTCAGACAGGGCTTTCTGGAAACGGAAGGCAAAGTGCGGCAAATCAGGCAACTCATCAGCAATTCCCTTACCGCGTTTATTTCGATTTTCAACGCGCTGATTTATTACAAGCAGGGGGCGGCACCGCACGACAGACGCGAAACGATAAAAGAAATCGGCCGGCTCTTTACAATTGATCCGACCGTATTTATCTTATGCGCCGATATTAAAGAAGGCCGGGACAACCTCTCCGGAGAAGAAGTGGTTGATATCTTCAGAAAATATTTAAAGGAAGTCAATAATATCTGCAATATAGTCGATGGTTTGTAATATAAACATTTCAGCCCAATTCAGGAGGTAAAAATGGATTCCAAGAAGAAAACGCTACTAATTGTTCTGGCGGTGATTGTTGTTTTGGCTATCGCTTTATATTCTTTCTTTGCCGGCAATTATAATAAATTTGTCAAAATGGATGTGGCGATCAAAGCGGCTTGGTCGCAGGTGGAAAACCAATTGCAACGGCGCTATGATTTGATTCCCAACCTGGTGGAAACAGTAAAAGGCTATGCCGCGCAGGAAAAAAATGTTCTGGTGGAAGTGACCAATGCGCGGTCCAAAGTCGGTGGTGCGGCAACCGTTCCGGATAAGATCGCGGCCAATAATGAATTGAGCAGCGCTTTAAGCAGATTGATGGTGGTGGTGGAAAGATATCCGGATTTGAAATCCAATCAGAATTTCATGAAATTGCAGGACGAGCTGGCCGGTACGGAGAATAGGATTGCGGTGGAAAGAATGCGGTACAATGAAGCCGTAAAAGTTTATAATGAAACGATCAGATCGTTTCCGGCCAACCTTCTGGCCGGTATGTACGGCTTTAAGGAAGGGGCCTTTTTTGAGGCTCCGAAAGAGGCGCAAGCTGTGCCTAAAGTAAAATTTTAAGCCGGCTGTTCCAGGAACAGTAGCTCAAGCCCCGTATTTTTAAGATACGGGGCTTTTGTTTTTGGCGCAGCGGGTGCATTATTTAGCCAGCATACCGCCATCATTAATAAGTATATGTCCGGTCATGTAAGATGATGCGGCGGAAGCAAGAAATACCGCTGCCCCTTTCATGTCGTCCATATCGCCGATCCGGTGCATGGGAATCTGGTTAAGCGTACTGTCATACTCCTTTTTAAAATCGGGTTTCTCAATATAGGCCATCATATCTGTGCGGAAGAATCCCGGGGCGATGGCATTGACCCGGATGTTGTAAGGAGCAAGCTTTACCGCCAGATTCATGGTGAGCAGACTTATGGCGGCTTTTGAAGAATTGTAGGGAATCGCCGGGTGATTTTCCTCGGCGGAGCCACGAAAGGCCATCACGGAAGATACATTGATGATATTCCCGCCCCCCTGCTGTTTCATGATGCGGGCAACTTTCTGGGTCAGAATCCAGACAGCGCGCACGTTGACATTAAAAATGTAGTCCCATTTTTCCAGCGGGAAATCCAGCGTGGGGGCGCCCCAGGTGACTCCGGCATTGTTGACCAGAATATCAATCCGTGCATATTTTTTTTGCACCTCCTGCAGCATTTTCTCGATCTCATCCTCTTTGGTCATATCGCAGGCAATCGCCAGTGCATTGATTCCGTAATCTTGTTCCAAACTGCGCGCCGTTGCTTCGAGATTTTTTAATTTCCGCGAAGTAAGAATCAAATCCGCCCCGGCTTCTGCCAGCCCCGCGGCGATGAATTTCCCGATACCGCGACCACCGCCGGTGATCAGCGCTACTTTTCCTTTAAGCGAAAACAAATCGGCAAGTTTCATGGATATTCCTCCTGACTTAAAATATTATCTTGGCTGCCGGAAAACATATTACTGCTCGGCGGCATTTATGAGAAAAATATTACATTTGCAACTGGAAATTATATTAAATCCAAAGTTTCCCGAATTTTGGCCGAAAATTCTTTGATGCTGTAAGGTTTCTGAATGAAGCCGCGACAACCCAGATTCAGCAGTTTGGTTGCCAGCCCGTTGATGCTGTAACCGCTGGAAAGCAGCACCTTTACGGCCGGATTTATTTCTCTGAGCTTCTCAAAAGTTGCTTCACCGCCCAAGCCCGGCATGATTAAATCTAGGACGACCAGGTCGATAACACTGTTATTTTCGGCGTATATTTCCAGCGCTTTTTTCCCGCTGCCGGCGGTGAACACTTTATATCCCATACTCTCCAGCATATCCTTGCCGACATCGATGATCATCGCTTCGTCGTCGATAAATAGAATGGTCTCTTTTCCCGGCTGCGGATAAACTTCACTGGCTTTATCTTCCATTGCCGTTTCTCTTGCGGAAGCAGGCAGATATACATTGAATGTCGCACCTTGGCCTTTTATGCTGTAAACGGTAATTACTCCCCCGTGATTTTTAACGATGCCGTAAGCCGAAGGGAGCCCCAAGCCCATTCCCCGGCTCCGTTCTCTCGTCGTAAAGAAAGGATCGAAGATTCTTCTCTTGGTTTCCTGATCCATGCCCATGCCGTCATCGGTGACGGATATTTTTACATACCGGCCCGGTTTTATGCCGTGGATGGCCGCCATGTTTTCGTCCATCTCTTTATTGGCCGTCAGCAGATAGATATTGCCGCCGCCCGGCAGGGCCTGCCAGGCATTGACGAACAGGTTCAATAATACCTGCTCTATCTGACCGTGGTCCGCCTCGACAGACCAGATGTTTTTCCCGAAATTTTCATGGATGGATATTTCCTTCTTCGTGTTACCGAACATGGAAGCGCTTTTACCGATGAGCTTATTGATGTCAATAGGTTTTACTTCGTATTTTCCGCCGCGGGCAAAGCCCAGCAGTTGAGCGGTTATTTCGGCGCCGCTGGCCACATAATGTTCGATATTCTTTAACCGGTCATAATAAGGATGTCTGTCCGGCGTTTGCATCAGCATTAAGGATATGTTCCCGCCAATACCCATCAGCAGATTGTTGAAATCATGAGCGAGCCCTCCCGCCAGTGTACCGACTGCTTCCATCCTCTGGGCCTGATACAATTGCGCTTCCATTTGTTCCCGGCCGGTGACGTCGCGGGCAAAGTAAAGCGAAGCTCCCTGGCTTTCCCAGATAATATCTACGGTGTGAACTTCCAAAGATAATTTCTGCTTTCTTTTATTTATCAGCTGGAATTTCTTTATGTCGTAAGCGGTTTTTATCTCAGCTTTTTGCTTTTTCCCCTGTTCGGTTTCTCCAATCAGGAAGGAAGTGATCGGTTTCTCCGCCAGTTCTTCCGGCGAGTATTCCAGAAGTTCCAGCGCGCGGGGATTGGCGTAGGTAACAAAGCCCTCCCTGCCTATAAAAATGGCGTCCCCCGCATTTTCAATCAGCAGCCGGTATTTTTCTTCGGATTGCCGTAATGCCTCCTGCGCTTTTTTGCGTTCTTCCACTTCCGTTTTTATCTGCTGGATATGACGGGTATTGGCCATGGCCAGTCCGATGGTTTTACCGATGGACATCAGTGTTTCCAATTCACTATCGGTAAAAATAATTTTTTCTGGAAAAACAAGATTCATTACGCCATAAGCACGATCCTGGAAAAGCAAGGGGACGGAAACCGCGCTTCTTTCTCCTTCTTGGGCAAGCGTTGCTCTAACTTCCGGACTGATGCGCTGATCGGTGGCAATATCGTTGCAGATGATTATGGCTTTCTTCAGAAATGCATCGCCCGCTAAACTTTCCCCCACATGTAATTTCTGAATTAAACGAATGGACTCAGCATGCTTGATTTTTTCGCTGGAATCCAGAAAAACAAGGCAGTTTAGATCCTCCCGATATTCAAACAGGACGATTGTCGGAGTATGGCCGTAGTGCACCATTGCCGCGATGGCTTCGTGAATCACCGTATCGTAATCGAGTGAACGATAGACTTGATCAGCTACAGCATTTACGGTTTTCAGCGAGGCAATCGATTGCACCATGGCTTCCTGCGCTTTTTTCCTTTGCTCGATCTCTGATTTTATTTTTTCGATGTTCCTGGTGTTGGCTATAGCCAGGCCGATGGTTTTGCCGATGGACAGAAGCGTTTCCAGCTCGTAGTCGGCAAAAGTGTATTTTTGCGCGAACAAGAGATTCATGACGCCCAGAACGCGGTTTCGAAAAAGTAACGGAATGCAGACGACGCTCCGTCGGCCTTCTTTCAATAATGCTTCTTTCGTTGCCGGCAGTATGTATGGGTCGGCGGCAATATCCGGACAAAGAATAATCCTTTTCTCCAAAACGGCGCGGCCGGCAATACTTTTATCCAGGTAAAGTTTACGTGTTAGATTGACCGACTCTTTCCCGGAAATGGATTTACTGTAATCAATCATTACTAAACACTTTTCCGCTTCGTCATATTCAAACATGCTGACGGTTGGTGTTTTACCGTATTGGATCATTGCGGAAATTGCTTCCCGGGCGAGCGTTTTATAATCAAACGAGCGGTAAATCCGGTCAGCCAGCGTATTGATGGCAACCAGGGATTCGTTACGGTTTTTCAGATCCTGCTGCGTTTCTTTGAAGAGTTTTTCCGTGTTCTGTAAGGCGGCAATTTTTTTCTCTAAACAATTTATCTTGTTTAGCAATTTTTCTCTTTCCGTGTTTTGAGATTGGGTTTCTTTTTTGATCATTTCCCAATATCCGCCTGATCGTTTAGCGCTCGTGACTGCCGGTTATATATTCAGCAATTTACCACTAAATCAATCAGCATGGTATGATTTTTTATAGGGAAAAGAAAAAATTTCCGGCGGGAATTATTCTTGTGAGTTAGGTTATCCCCCGCCACGGGACGGGTTGCTCCTTTGTCTTACTAGCGGGCCGGCGTCAGGACAAGACGGCATTCATCGCCGGTTGCCTCTTCTGCATGCACTGTATATTTTTTCATAACAGCCAGCCGGGAAATATTTTCTTTGGCCACATTGCTGTCCAGCAAGACGCTGATTTCTTCGGAAGCATTTTTTTCCATGGCCTGTTTTGCTTTTACAACGGGTAAGGGGCAGCTTAAACCGCGCACATCC
>CAYYBK010000003.1:0-27020 GCA_964470015.1 uncultured Syntrophales bacterium | reverse complement strand
GACTTTCTCAAGCATATTGACAACGGCATCAATAATTTACTGACAGCCGCCCAGTCCGCCCGCCTGCCCGCTCTGCATAAGCTCGCCCGCCAATGTACCCCAAAACTGATCAAAAACGAAATCTGAACTGACGACGCTCGCGCCACCCATCGCGCCAAATAAATCCCGCTAAATAAGGACTATCGCCCCCAGGCGAATTTAAATGCGATAAAGGCATTGCAAGCACGCCCTTGATATGCTAGGTAATTTGACCATATTTCAGGTTTCCGGAGCTGGCTATGAACATAAAGTACGATCCGCAGCAAATTGAAGAAAAATGGCAAAAAAAGTGGGCTGAAGAAAAAACTTTTAAAGTCACCGAAGACCCCCAAAAGAAGAAATATTACTTGTTGGAAATGTTCCCCTACCCCTCCGGCAAGATTCATATCGGCCATGTGCGTAATTACACCATCGGCGACGTTGTGGCCCGTTACAAACGGATGAAGGGCTTTAATGTTCTACACCCGATGGGTTGGGATTCCTTCGGCATGCCTGCGGAAAACGCCGCAATCGATCACAAGATTCATCCTGCGCAATGGACAAACGAAAACATCGCCCACATGAAAAAACAGCTCAAGAGAATGGGCTTCAGTTATGACTGGGACCGGGAATTATCGACCTGCGAGCCTGTTTATTACCGCTGGGAGCAATTGTTTTTCCTGTGGATGTACGAAAAAGGTCTGGCATACAAAAAAAGATCTACCGTCAATTACTGCACCAAGTGCGACACCGTTCTAGCCAACGAGCAGGTGGAAGCCGGACTTTGCTGGCGCTGCGGCACGGAAGTCGGCGAAAAGGTATTGGAGCAATGGTTTTTTAAGATCACCGCATATATTGAAGAGTTACTGGCATACTGCGACAAACTGCAGGGCTGGCCGGAAAGAGTGCTGACCATGCAGCGCAACTGGATAGGTAAAAGTTTCGGTTGTGAAGTTAATTTCCCGCTGATCGGCACCGATAAAGCCATTCAGGTTTTTACCACCCGCCAGGACACCCTCTTCGGCGCCACTTTCATGCTGGTCGCCGCCGAGCACCCGCTTGTCATGGAATTAGCACAGGGCAAACCAATTGAAAACGATGTCCGCCAATTTATCGAAAAGGTAAAAAAACAGGATAAACTGATGCGGACATCCGAATATTACGAAAAGGAAGGAATTTTCCTGGAAGCGTACTGTCAGAATCCGCTGACCGGACACCGGATGCCGATTTATGCCACTAATTTCGTTCTGGCCGATTACGGAACCGGTTGCGTCATGGCCGTTCCGACCCACGATCAACGCGATTTTGAATTTGCCAAAAAATTCAATCTGCCCATGATTGTCGTCATTCAGCCGCCTGATAAGCCGCTTAATGTCCAGAATATGATCGAAGCTTATACCGGCGAAGGCGTACTGATTCACTCCGGGCAGTTTAACGGTATGGAAAACACCAAAGCGCTGGAATCCATTGCCGCTTATCTGGAGGCGACCGGCCGCGGCAAACGCACCATTCAGTACCGTCTGCGCGATTGGGGAATTTCCCGGCAGCGTTACTGGGGCGCGCCCATCCCCATGGTTAACTGTGCGAAATGCGGCCTTGTTCCCGTGGCCGAATCCGACCTGCCGGTCTTGCTGCCCCGCGACGTCGTCTTCAGCGGGGAGGGTGGATCGCCGCTCGCGGCATTAAGGGAATTCACCGATACCAAATGCCCCCGCTGCTCTTCGCCGGCCAAAAGAGAAACCGATACCATGGATACTTTTGTAGAATCTTCCTGGTACTTCGACCGTTTTTGCAGCCCGGATTGCAACGTTAAACCGGGGCTGGACCGCGGGAAGCTCGATTACTGGATGCCCGTAGACCAGTACATCGGCGGAATTGAACACGCTATTTTGCATTTGCTTTATTCCCGTTTCTACACGAAGGTCTTGCGCGATTTCGGCATTATCGGCGTCGATGAGCCCTTCCTGAACTTGCTTACCCAGGGCATGGTCTGCAAAGAAACGACAAAATGTCCCGAACACGGCTATCTTTATCCCGAACAGGTAAAAGAAGGCAAATGCGTCCAATGCCGTAAAGAAGTGATCATCGGCAAAACAGAAAAAATGTCCAAATCACTGAAAAACGTCATTGACCCTGATTACCTGATCAGAACCTACGGCGCCGATACGGCGAGAATATTCTGTTTATTTGCTTCGCCCCCGGAAAAAGATCTGGAATGGAGCGATCAGGGTGTCGAGGGGTCATTCCGCTTTTTGAGCCGTTTGTGGCGTATTTTCATGGAATATGCAGATGACATTAAAGATTTGCCGCCTTTGACCGGCAGTAGCGCGCTGGAAGGCGAGTTAAAAAATCTGCGGCGGAAAACACACCAAACCATCCGGAAAGTTACGATTGATATCGAAGACCGGTTTCATTTCAATACGGCCATCAGCGCAGTTATGGAACTGGTCAACGCGCTTTACCAGTTCCCCCGCCCGGCAAGCGAAAATAAAGCCGCACTGGCCGTCGTCCGCGAAGCGCTGGAAAGCGCCATTATTCTGCTGGCACCCATAGTTCCGCATATAACGGAAGAGCTCTGGGAGGCATTAGACTGTAAAACACCTTTATCCGCGGTCCGGTGGCCGGATTACGATAAAACCATCGCCAGCGAGGAGGAAATAACCATCGTCCTGCAGATCAACGGCAAACTGCGCAGCCGAATCACCGTGGCCGTCGATGAAGAAGAGGAAAGCATAAAAGCGGCGGCCCTGGCGGATGAAAAAATAGCCGCCCTGACCAAAGGGGCCAATATCCGTAAAGTTATTTACGTGCCGAAAAAGCTGGTCAATATTGTCGTCGCCCCCTAAAAAGGACAACAATATCATTTGTAGGCCGGAAACAGATGCCGGCAGGATAAAAAGTTCCTTATTATGCAGAAAAAAACCACGTCCTTTTCGACGAAAGCAGCATTTATCTGTTGCCTTTTTACCATAATGGCCAGCTGCGGCTATTCCTTTTCCCCGCAGGGTGACTATATCGACAAGCGGATCAGAAATATTTACGTGGAACAGTTCAGCAACAAGACATCCCAGGTCGAGGTGGAAAACTATGTCCGCACGGCCTTTATTGACCAGTTCATTCAGACGAGCCGTTTTAAAATCGTCGAAAGCGCGGAAACGGCCGATGCCACAATCAAAGGAAGCGTTCTGAATCTCAGCACGAATTCACTTTCCTATCGGGCCACCACGCTGGCGGCGGAGGAACGCGCCACGATGACACTGGAAGTAACCTTCCGGGAAAGGGAAAGCGGCAAAGATATCTGGAAGTCTCCGGGCATTACCGGAACAATAGATTACACGGTGGAAAGCGACGTCAACTTGCAGGCCTCGACAAGAAGAACGGCGTTTATCAAGCTTGCCAATGACACCGCGGAGAAAACTTTCAATCAGATGATGTCGGGTTTTTAACAAGTTGCCGCAGAGCTTCAACTCCATAAACATGACTCCAGCATTTTATAAATTCGGCCGTTTTCTATTTTATGCGCTCCCCGCGCCGGATGGGAATTACAACATTCCGCCACCGGATGGAACGGCTGTAAAAGAAAGCAAAAATTTATCCGCTTTCCTTAAAAAGGCATCAGGCTGTTATCTGCTCGCCTTAGATGCATCTAAGAAAATCGAATTTGGCAGCGGTGCGCTACGACGGATGCTGCAGATCGCCGGCGATACGCAAGCCGGCATTATCTATTCCGACTATCTGATCCGCCGGGAAACCCAAACTACGGCCCGCCCGCTGATCGCTTATCAAAGGGGAAGCATCCGGGACGATTTCAACTTCGGACATGCTTTACTTTTTTCAACCGCCGCCGTGAAAGCGTCGCTGCAAAAATACGGCGCACTGCCCCGTGATCCCGATTCTGGATTCTATGATCTACGGCTGAAAATTTCCCTGGACCATGAAATATTTCATCTCCCGGAATTTCTTTACACGGTCGCTGCCGTAAAAGATGCCATGCCCCGGACAAGAAAAAACAGGCGGGAAGAAGCGCACTTTGCCTATGTCGCCGCCCGTAATGCCGCCCGGCAGAAAGAGCTGGAACTGCTGGCTACGAAATATTTGAAATTGAGCGGAGCTTATTTAAGACCGCGCACTAAAAAAGCCACGCCCGCCCATGCTTTTTCCCCGGTGCAGGCAAGCATTATCATTCCCGTACTAAACCGCAGGCAAACAATTGCGGATGCGCTGAAAAGCGCACTTGCCCAAAAAACGGCATTTAACTTCAATATCATCGTCGTCGACAACCATTCCACAGACGGAACAACGGACATTGTGAAAGCAATGGCGGCCCGATATCCGGCTGTCCAGCATCTTATTCCCGTCCGCCGCGACCTCAGCATCGGCGGCTGCTGGAATGAAGCAATCTACTCGCCCCGCTGCGGGCGCTTTGCCGTACAGCTCGATTCCGACGATATTTATTCTTCGCCGGCGACACTGCAAACCGTGGTTAACATGCTGGTCGAAGGTAATTACGCAATGGTTGTCGGTTCCTACACGATAGTCAACGAACACTTAAAGAAAATTCCGCCGGGACTGATCGCACATCGCGAATGGACAAATGCCAACGGCCACAACAACTTGTTGCGCATCAACGGATTGGGAGCGCCCCGAGCCTTCGATACGGCCGTCCTGCGGAGGATCGGATTTCCCAATGTCGGCTACGGCGAAGATTATGCGGTAGCGCTTCGAATATCACGCGAATACAAAATCGGGCGAATTTACAAAAGTCTTTACCTGTGCCGCCGCTGGCCGGCCAACACTGATGCCGCGCTTTCCGTGGAAAAACAAAATCTTAATGATTTTTATAAGGACAAATTGCGGACGATGGAAATTACGGCCCGCCGGAACCTAACCGCAAAAGGACGCTGAGTGGGAACACAAGTATTTGCCGAATTTAATGGGGAAGATCATTTGTCTCTGGTGACCGTCTGCCGGAATCTGTTGGATGAACAGAAGAAAAGCTGGCCAGGCCTGGATTGGGCATATCGTGCGATGAGTGCGGTAAAGAGACGATTCCTGAACTGCCGGCGCTATCATGTAACGCTCCAGTTCAATCCGCAGCGCGCCGTAAGCAGTGGAGCTGCCGTTGATCCGGAATCGATTAAAAAGAGACCGTGCTTTCTATGTATTAAAAATCTTCCGCCGGAGCAACAGGGCATCCTTTATCGCCGGGGATACATGATTTTGTGCAACCCCGCCCCGCTTTTCGACAAGCACTTTACCATCGCCGCGCATCAGCATCAGCCGCAGGAAATTGCCTCATCCCTAAACGTGCTTCTGCAGCTTAGCGCCGATTTGTCGCCGGATTATGCGGTTTTTTACAACGGCCCGGCCTGCGGGGCATCGGCCCCCGATCACCTGCATTTCCAGGCAGGTCCCGTCGCAGATATTCCTTTTTTAAACACATTAAACAAATTGTCCCCCGTAAAGGAAATATCCGCCGTCCGTTTTTATCAGGGAAAGAACATTGACCGTTCCGTCATAATTCTGGAAGCGAAAAGCAGGGCAGCAATGGCCGAACAATTCCTGCATCTCCTGAAGAACATGCAAAATAAGCTTTCCCGCGATAGTGAACCGATGATTAATCTCTTCTGCACAGCCGCCGGCGATTTCTGGCGCCTGGCGGTTTTTCCGCGCGGCAAACATCGTCCGGACGCTTATTTTCTCACCGGTGAAAAACGTATTTTTATTTCGCCGGGAGCGGTGGATATGGCCGGGCTCATTATCACGCCGCTCGCCGCCGATTTCAACCGGCTCACCTGTGAAAATATCCGCACTATCTATCAGGAAGTATCGCTGCCGGAAGAAGTGATCAATAAAATAATGGAAGAATTATAGCGGAGGTTACGGCATGTCCGATCATGAAAGAATAATTACCGACAGCGCGATGAGATTTGCCGAGGCAATTGAAGGAACAACGGCACCGGAAGAAATCATCGACGGATTATCTCTTGTCGATGTTCTTTACTACTCTTTTGACGGAGAGAAACATCATGGACAGATTGTTGTCAGCAACGCTTGCGAAGACGATATTTTCGAAATCTTTACGCTTATTGAAAAACTGAAATTCCCGGTCGGCCGCGTCATTCCCATCACCGCTTACCAGTGGGATGATCACAACTCCATGGCGGATAACAACTCCTCTTCCTTCAATTTTCGCGTTATCGAAGGGACGACTAAACTTTCGCTGCATTCTTTCGGACGCGCCGTCGATATTAATCCGGTGCAGAATCCCGTTATTTATCCCACCGGCGTTACTGCCCCGGCAGGGGCGACATACGTACCGACCGCAGCCGGAGCTTTCCGGACAGACCATCCGATAGTGCGGGAATTTTTAAAACGCGGCTGGCATTGGGGCGGCAATTTCGACCAGCCTAAAGATTACCACCATTTCGAAAAGCCGTAGCAATAAAAACATTATAACAGCCGGGCGACGGCAATTGAGGTAAAATTCTTATTTGTTTGCAGATAAGCAAACAATGTTTTTTCCGATATAACCACAGCGCCTTCCTTGCTGGAGGCATGCAACAACCGTAATTTCCCCTCCTGCCTCAAGGCAAAACCGACATGGGCGATATCCAAACCTTCCTGGTCCGCAGCAAAGGCAATAATATCACCGTTGCGAATTTTTTCTTTTTGCCAGTTTGCCTCCGTTGCGCCGATAAAATGGAATACTTTACGGGAAATACTTTTTTCGACAAGCTGCATTTTTTTAAATTCATTTTCATCCTGCAATCCCCTGTAGGCTGCGCGGTGAGAGGTCATATAATTAATTTTTTTCCGCCGGGGCAACCCGCCCGATTGGCGGGAAACATCAACGATGATTTTTTTGTGCTCGTTGTCGCGGAGCCATTCGGTAAAGTAATGCAAACGCGAGGAATAGCCGTCAATAATGCCTTTTCGGTAGCGGATGCACTGCAATTGACGGTGCAAATCAATCCGGGATATCTTCTGCCGGTAAACACAAAGCGTCAGCGCCAGCACTGTTTCGACAAATGTAAAACAATCCAGCCGCTGCATGTTAACAACCAATTTCTCTCCGGAAGCAGAATCAAGCGTTGCCTTTTGATAGGGAACACCTAAAAAATATCTTCCAATGGCGCAGACCAGATCATTCCGGGACAAACGGCATTGACGGAATTGCTGCCGGAAACGCGACAGATTAAACGGCCTGCTCGCGGCGGTATTCAGCAATTAATCCTCCTTCGCACAGTGGAAATAATTTTCAAACTTTTACTACTTCTGGTTGCCGTACCACTTCCACACACCGTTTTCCTTGATAATCATCGAACGGTCGGCGAAGGGAGCAGTCACCGGTCCCAAGTCAACCGTTCCGTCAATAATTACGACATTGGGATTATTTGCGACCGGTTCAAATTTCGTCAGCTTAACAACATAATTGGTTACAACGCTGACGGTATCGTTTAATCCTTTCAGGAAAGCATCCCGCGCACAACCGTCCTGTTTAAAATCTTGCGCATAATGCGCACTGATCCTTTTCATATCGCGGGTCAGCATATCAGCCCGGTATTGGTTGAAAAATCGCTGCACATCAGCCGGAGGAGGGACGTCCGGTGCTTTGTAGTGTTCCACACTATCCAGGCCAGCGATTTTGGATTGCCGCAAAAAGCCGACAACATCCCGCGCATACAGTTCCGGAAAATCAGTATGAATGAAGTGGCCGGCCCCGGCATATACTTTGATCAGCGGCGGATTACCGGCTTTTTTCAGGTCATCATAAAACGGTTTGACTATATCCCAGCGCAAATCGCTTTTGCCGCTGAGCGGCGTAGGGATAAGCGGATCCCGCTCGCCGAAAGTCAAAAAAACGGGTGCTTTGATATTTTTGATTTTTTTATACAGACTCTGCGGATCATCCCGCCGCACCTCAACCCCCAGGGAATAGATATCCCGCGCATCCGCGACACAAAAGTTATAGTGCTCCCGCTTGTTGCCCCTGATCAAGGCAGCTCTTATTTCGGTAAAAGCTCTTGCATATTCCGTATCGTTAACAAAAAAACCTGTTTTTGCCGGTTCAATTTTGCCGGTTTGCTGATTTTTTTGTTTAAAATAAGCGAAATTCCGCCAGCATTCCTCGTCCTGTGCCAATCCCTGCTTCAAACGCGTACCCCAGACAATTTTCCATACTTTCATTTCCCGCTGCGCATCTTCAAAGAGAGGCATTTCCTTGTCGCCGACCATTATTTTCGCCGGATATTCTTCCAGCCCGGACGGGCATTCCAGAATGATTTTTTCTACCGCTTCCGGATAAGCCAGGGCATAACCCAGTACCCACTGGCCGCCCAGCGAGTGTCCGAGATATGACGCTTTCTTCACCTCCAGCTGCCTGCCAACAATGTCATGGATAACCTCGCGTGTATCCTGCAGACTGCGGGAAAGCGGTTTGTCGATATTGCCCGGAATGGATTTGCCAAAATGGGGTAAATCAGGAACAATTACCCTAAACCCGTTTTCCAGCGCAACTTTCATAACATGTCCGAAGTAGCCGCCGAAACTTCCTTTCCCATGAATCATTACAAGCACTGGCGGATCGGTTTCTGCACCGTAATACTCATCCATATAGGCAACTTCCCATTCCACTCCTTTGCCGTCCCTTGCTCTGGCATATTTCACACCGAACGGGTATTGGACGTGGTCGCGCCAGAAGCTTTTTTCCGGAGAACCTTTTTCTACTTGCAGTGGCCTGACGGCAACTGATTTTGCGGGTGGCGCACCGGCACAACTTATCACCAGTAAAGGAAGAAACAGCAGGGAAAGGACAATAAATATATGGTGTCTGTCAAATCTCATGAAAATTCCTCCCGATTTTTTGTTACTTACTGCGAAAGAATATATCTGGAATATTTCAGCAGGCTTTTGAACTTGCAATATTTTCCACCACTCTTTGGAGGCAATACCGACATTTATTTCTCTCCTCGCAAAAATGGCGTTAAGATAGCTGAAAGTTAAACTAATATCAATCAAAAGATACCGCCGGTGCATCAAGATGCCGTATCTGGCAAGCGACGGCCTTTCCTGCGGCGCGTGCCAGGAGAAAGGAGGTTTTACTGCAAAAAGCTTCTGGAATTAAGCAGATTCCTTTGCTTTTTTAGGAAGCAAAGGAAGTATTATCCCGCGGACGGATATCTCGGCGGCAAGTAAATTGCCGCCGGAGAGCCGTTTAAGAACAACTGCCAGAAAATTATTACTCATCAAAAATTAATCAGATTAAAACAAAGGAGGTTATTTTCTGCCACCGGTCATTTTGAATAATTTTAGGCGGGAGTTTTCGCGGCAATATTGAATTTAACTTTTACAGATTAGAAAAATGGTATCGAAGCCGGCCGGCTTCAAAAGTGACCGGCTTCCTGATTATTAGCCCTGAAGAGCGTTGATTTTTTTGGTCAGCCGGGAAATTTTCCGTGAAGCATTTTTTCTGTGAATCGTACCTTTAACCCCGGCTTTATCAAGTTCCGGGATGGCGATCTTAAGCGCCTTCAGCGATGCATCCTTGTCTTTCTTTTCTACGGCGCTGAGCACGGACTTGACTCTTGTTTTGAGTGCGGATTTGTCGGTAATGTTGCGCTCGCGGTTTTTTTTGCTTTGCCGATCACGTTTTATTGCTGATTTATGTGTTGCCAAAAGAATCCTCCTAAATTTTTTATTAATAAGGCCGCTTTGTTTAGCCCAATTAAGGGGGGCTGTCAAGCGCAATTTAAAGGTAAATTATCTGCTTTAATTGATATTTCCATCTCCACGCCAACGGCGGCAAGCAAACAGTGCATTGAAAAATCGACTGAAACTATTTTTGTATTCCGACAAGCTCATCCGTGGTTTTCTTGAGGCGCAGGGCGAGCGTTCGCAGAATCATCTGAAAGTTTCCGGATAATTTATTGAATTCCTTATCAAAAAATTCCCGGTCGATAATTCCGACGGTTGTGTTTCCTACCGCAGCGGCTGTAGCGGAGCGTTCGACCTTGGCGATATAGGCCACCTCTCCGAAGATATCTCCTTCCTTGAAAGTCGCAATGACTATTTTTTTGTTATCCACGATCCGCGAAATTTCCACCGCTCCCTCTTCCACGACATACAACCAGTCCCCGTGCGTTCCTTCCTTGAATATTACTTGCCCGTCGGTATATTTTTCGTATGCAGCAATCTGAAACACTTAATGTCTCCCTTCTTATGAAGCTTGTTCGGTTTTTACTATAACACAGGCCTGTAATGCGGTCAATAAAGCACCATTTGACTTTCCTTTCTTTACTTTTTATACTGCCCCGCAAACCAAAGGACGTTTTTGGAAGATGGAGCAGGTAAAAATAATTGAGGTCGGACCGCGAGACGGGTTGCAGAACGTGGCGTCTTTTGTGCCGACAGACAAAAAAATCCAATTCATCAAAAAACTGGCTGCCTGCGGGATCAAGGAGATGCAAATCGGGTCCTTCGTTAACCCGCGGGCGATTCCGCAGTTCAGCGATATGGACGAAATAGTCCAGAATGTCAGCATACTGCCTGACATCAGTCTCTCCACACTCGTTCCCAATATCAGCGGAGCACAAAAGGCCGCTTCCCGCGGTATTCGCAAAATTATTTTTTTCTTTTCCATCAGCAAATCCCACAACCTTTGCAATGTGCGGCAAACGCCCCAGGAGTCAATAAAAGAATTGCGGCAAATCACCCGAACATACGGTGGCGATCCGGACATATCTTTGCAGGTTGCCTTGGCTACAGCGTTTGGCTGCCCTTTCGAAGGCGACATCAAAACTGCCGCGGTTCTTCGCGCTGTGGACAATGTTGCCGCCTGCGGCATCAAGGAAATTACGCTTTGCGATACGGTCGGTTTGGGCAATCCTGCAATGATCGAAAAAAAATTCAGTGCCTGTCGGCAGCGTTTCCCGGAAATAATGTTCGGCGCCCATTTTCACAACACCCGCGGACTGGCTTTAGCCAACACCCTGCGCGCCTACGATATCGGCATTAGACACTTTGAAGCGGCGACAGGCGGCCTGGGCGGTTGTCCGTATGCGCCGCAGTCTTCCGGCAACGCCGCCACGGAAGAAATAGTTTTCATGTTTCAAGAGATGGGAATAATAACCGGCATAGATTTGACGAAACTTTTCGGCGTTTGCCGATTTTTAAAAAAAATATTGCCCCGGACGAATATCGGCGGGTTGCTCCTGCGGGCCGGTCTGCCGAAAAAGCACAAATTTAACTTTCATAAACAGGAGAAAATAAAATGATCAGTCGCAGTGCAGCAGTTCTGGTTGTTGTAGATATCCAGGGAAATCTCTACGAAGCCATGCAAAAAAAAGAGAGCCTTCTTACCAACACCCTGAAAATGGTAAAGGGGGCGCAAGCTTTCAATCTGCCGGTAATCGTTACAGAACAGATCCCGGCAAAATTGGGGAAAACCGTACCGGCCCTCGCTCAGGAACTAAAAGGCGTCGAAATCATCAGCAAAGAAAGTTTCAGCTGCTGGGGAGAAAATAAATTCCGGGAACGACTGGAATCATTCAGCAGACGAAAAGTCATCCTGCTGGGAATCGAATGCCATGTCTGTGTTTATCAGACGGCGATGGACTTGATCGACAACGGATACAGCATCCATGTTGTGGCCGACGCCGTATCTTCCCGCGTGAAGGAAAACAGCGACTGCGGCCTTGCCGCCATGAAGACCGCAGGCGCGAACTTGACAAGTACGGAAATGATTCTTTTCGAGCTGCTACGGACCGCGGGCGATGCCAAATTTAAAGACATTTATAAAATCGTAAAATAGACCGGAGCCGTTTACCGGCAACTCACAGCAGTCGGCACAAAATGACTTGGACATAGCCGTCAACGTCAAGGTTGCAATGACAGCCGGCGGCGGCAGGACATCGATGGCTTTTGCTTAGCGGTCAGTGCCGCTTCTTTAAAAAAATCCGTATTAAAAACTGTATTCCAGCTCCATTACCAGCCGGTCGTTGCGATACCAGCGGCCATAGTAGCTGTTGTCGGAGCCGTTGAATAATTCCAGTGCCGTTTTCCAGATGAGGCCTTCGCGCAGCCTGTATTTGGACTGAAACTTCTGATAATGACCACCGTCGTTGTTGTCCATTTCAAAATTGGCAACATACTCGAAGCTCAGGTCTTCATTATATTTAAAATTGGCCCGGCTGTAAATGTCGTTCCGTCCCAACCTTGTTTTGCGGGAACTCTGAACGTAGCCGTTCGCATACTGATCACGGAAAACGAACTCGCCCCCGTACTCCAGCGTTAAATCAATCTGTTCGAGGCCAATCCGCTTGGCCAGATCGTCAATCGTGTAAGTGGCACCGGCCAGACCGCTGGCATACTGATCATCTTTGCCGTCATAGCTGTAATTTAACAGCAGTTCGCCGTGGAATTCCCATTTTTTGTATGTCGTGGAAAACCCGGCGGCATAGTTCCCCACCTTTACCGTTTCTTTAATCCTTATTTTTTCCGTTCCTCGCGTTTCCTCCCGCATAACGTAGTAAAGATTAGGGCCGTGATAAACAGAGAAAAACAGGTCCCATCCTTTATAAGTGTTTTTGTAACGGGCAAAATAGCCGATGTTGTTGACAGTGATATTGGCCGGATCATCCTCTCGTTTATTGGAAGAACCATCGTCATAAAAATCGTAATCCCGATTATCGTTCGATCTCTTACTGCCCATCCAGCGCGAGGTTTCACTTGGTTGTTTATTGGACTGGAAAACCGGCAAAACCGCCGCCGTAACCGTGGCCTGGCCCAGGAAATAATCAAGCCGGGCCTGCCAGATGCCGTAATCCTTTTGATCCGTAGGATCGTTCATGTCCTTGGGACGCAGCCGATCCGCCGGCGAATAAAGGGTTGATAATCCATTGGGAAAGATTTTCCGGCCGAGCGTGACATTATAATCGGGCTGGTTTAAAGTCAGAAAAAGTTCGTTTACTTCAAAATATTTGCGCCGCCGGTCATTGTCCTGCAATGAATAAAAAACACTGGCGTAAGTGTCTTTCTGGCTTCCACCTTCCGCCCAAGCCGTAACGTCAACACGCCATTTTTCGCCGCCCACCCAGTCGGAAACCTTCAGCATTGCTTCGCCCATAACGTTATTCATATCGGCATCATCACGTTCCTGCGGATCGCGGAAAAAATACATCCCCCGCAGACGAAGACTGCCGGATAAATGCGAGACAAATTGATCTTTTATTGTACTCTTTTTAGGTTCTGCAGCGGCAGTTGCTTTGTCGATATCCTTCAACGGATCGGTGCTTTTTTCCGCCGATATTTCCGTATCCAATTCCTTTAAAAGATCAATGTTTTCATCTGCCGATGACTGTCCCGCAGTCAAAAAACAGAATATCGTAATTACCGTGGTCAAAAGATATATTTTAATTTTACTCATATAGCCTCACATCTTCCCCAGTAATAGTTGATTTGTGTGAACAAGACGCTGCCCGAGTATTCTGGATAAATTGAGAAACAGGCGGCCGCCGATCCGCGGGTAAATCCGCTGGATTCTTTTCAGGCCTTCCATATCAATCTCCAGATATTTAACCGGCTGCAGCGATTTGACATCTGCCGAACGCGGCCCCGGTTCAACCAGGGCGATTTCCCCGAATATATCACCGGGATTCAAAGTGGCAAAAACCATTTCCTTCTTTGTTTTATCATCCCGGCCTACTACCTGTGCCTCTCCTTCCAGCAACAGGAACATGCTCTTACCCTCGTCCCCCTGCTTCACAACAAACTCGCCGGCATTCTTTTCCAGCATGCGGCCCAGCAGCACCACCTTTTTTATCTGCCATTTTCTCAGACCTTCAAACAATTTGGCTCTTTGAACAACAGCCTCCTGCAATTTCAAACCGACCATATCCCATAAAGTAATAAGCTGGGTGGAAGAAAGCAGAATAGGGGTGATCAGCAGTTCTCCCGCAATGGCGACAATCATGACCAGGGAAGAGAGGAACCCAAACTGGATGACGGGAACAAAATTCGACACCGTCAGCATGCCAAAGCCCAGGGCCAGCGCCACAGAACTGCAGATAACCGGTCTGATTTCCGACTGGACGCAGGCGGCAACCGCCAGTTCTCTGTTCTGCAAAGATCGCATTTCACTGTTGTACCTGGTCATAAAATGAATGGTATCGTCAACGGCAATGCCAATGGCAATGTCGGCAACCATGGCGGTACCGACATTAAGCGGCACCCCGAAAATTCCCATAATCCCGAAATTAAGGATAATGGGAAAGAGATTCGGCACCAGCGAGATGACTCCCGCTTTGAACGACCAGAAAAGAAAATACATGCACATAAAAACAACGAAAAGAGTAAACGCAAGAGACGATACGGAGTTCCAGATCAGACTTTCCGCGGCTTTGTTGATCAGAATATATTCGCCCGTAAACTCAAACTTGAAATGCGGATTCACGATCTTTTTAATCTGGCTTTCCAGTTCCGGGAGAATCCGGTTGATATCGTTGGAGGAAGCGATATTATGCCTGACCAGAATATTAACTTCGCTGTAATCGGCAGTAACAAACCGGTCTATTTCGTCCCGGCGCAGGAAAAGCAGATACTGGGAAATCAAATCCGACGAAGACGGGATATTGTAAAATCGCGGATCGCCATTATTCATCTCCTTATGGATGAGCGCAATCTGATCGGCCAGCGACTGGGTTTTATCAAACCAGCCTTTTTGCTGCATGTACTTTTCAATGGCGGCAACCTGAGCAAGATATTCCGCCTGTTTGAATGTTCCGGGAATACCGCTGCTGATCCGGATAAAAAATGTTTGCGCGCCGGCGAGGTTTTCATGCAGCTGATCGCTGCGTTTATGGATTTCCGAACTTTTCTTGAAATAAGCCAGAAAATCGTTATCCACCTTCACGAGGCTGATGCACCCCGCAAAAATCAGCGTGATGACGATCAGCGTAAAAATAACCACTTTCTTACGCTTTTCATGATTAACCAAGCTTAAAGTAGCTTTCGTCAAAGCCGCAAAAATAGAGTCGACAAATCCCTTTTTCTCTTCATGATGCCTTATCTTGCTCGGGCCGAAATAATGCAGAAAAGCGGGGCCCAGCGTAAAGGTGATAATCGGGTTCACAAAGAGCGAAAAGGAGGCGACAATACCAAATTGGACAAGCATGCTGATGTCGTTGATGATGATCGAGGCAAAACCCAGCAGAGTAGTAACTGCTGTGAAAAACACGGCCAATCCCAGCTTGCCGGCCATCAGCCGTATGGATTCATCCCTGTTTCCTTTTGTTTCCTCAATACCCTCCAGATATTCCGAAACCATGTGAATATCTTCCGTTGAACCGATAACAATGAGCAATGAAGGAACAATCACCGTCAGCACATTGAGCGGAATGCCGGTAATGGCCATAAAGCCGAATGTCCAGATGGTGCTCGAACCGGCCGTCACCAGAGGCATGAAACCACTGGTTATGGAACGCAGGCCGATGATGATGGTAAGAATCAGAATCAATGTGGCAAGCGGAGCCAATCTTGCCTGATCACCGAGAATATTTTCGGCAATCGACCGCCGTGCGTAGGAATTGCCGAATTGAAATAATTTTTCAAACTGCGGCGCATACTGGGTAACGACCTTATCAACCTGCCGCGAAAATTTTAAATGAAAGTCGGGATCGTTGCGATCGACATCCACAAAGAGATTGAAGGCCGTCGTCGTGCCGTCCTTTGAAATAAGATTATTGGAAAGGTTGGTATTTCTGAGAGCATCGGCCTGGATACGCCTGGCTTCTTCCATGGTCTTGGGCGGCAGATCCAAAAGAAGATTTGTTTCAATTTCTCCCGGCCCGACGCCCTTAAAGTTGGTGACGGAAAAGAGGCTCTCCACCTTGCTTACACCCGGTACATCCTGAAGGGCAAAAACTATTTTTTCCAGTACCGCCAGCTTTTCCGGTGTAAATAAATTTTTGTCCTGGACAAAAACAACAGTGATATTGTCCGTGCCGAATTTTTTCAGCGTTTCGTTGTAGTAAGCCTTGGCCGGATCACCTTCGATCATCATTCCTTCGGTGGATGAATCCACCCGGATCGAGAGAGCCTTGTAACCCATGAAGGCCGTGATAACAATGGCCAAGACAATAACAACAAAGGGCCTTTTCACTGCCCAAAGCATCAGCTTATGCATATGAGAACCTCTCCTGCGAAATGAATTATCCGGATCAAAAAAATATCCGGCGGCGTTTTCCGCCACCGCCGGAGCTGATTATTACTCCGTATGTTTGCCGGACAGAATGAATCTATCCGTAAATACCTGGTCTTCGATTTCCGAATTAATCTTGCGGGACGTCACAGCGGTAATTGTTTTGTGCGTCTTCTCATGATGAATCATCAGGGTTTTCTTGGGCCGCCAAACCGTGCCGCCGACATTTTCCAATTCATGGGTTGTCTGTGTTTTCTGTAGACGGTCTCTGCGGTCGTAAAAATCGACTTTCAAGGTGACGAGAGTTTCCTTTTCTATCCACAAAAATCTTTTGGAGTAGCCGCTTTCCTGTTTTTTTTCTTCATTGGCGGGAACTGCCTGAATAACGTAGCAATCAGATGCCTTGTTGTCCTGATTCAATTGCTCACTGCGAATAATAGTATATTCGAAGTTGTCAATGTCTTCCGGCTCCATATCTTCGTAAGTAAAATCCGTACCCATGAAATAATTCTTTTTGCTTCCCTTCGCAATGCGTTGCATTTTCTTTTGCGCCGGCAAATAGAGCCACTGATCGTTTTCACGCCCTTTCTGCTCCCAGGTAAGAAGAGCAGTACCTTTGATATCCGCGGGACTTAGGAAAACGACAAGATAACGGTGTAAATCTTTTTCCGTTTCTTTGGCGTATCGCTTCACCTGTCTTTTTTCCTGATTTTTATCCTTATCCACAAGAAGCATTATTTCCGCTCCGATTTCGCTTTTCACCTTATGTCTTTCCTTTTGCTTTTCCATAACTTGCCGACCGGTAAGATCTGCCGCCTGAACAAGACTGAAACTCATTAAAAACAATACCGCCAGGATGCAACCCATCACCTTTCTGATCATAATTATCCTCCTTAAAATCCATTGCTGCGGAACTTTGGCATTTGACATTAGAAGAAAATGCATTCCGCGTCAAGAAGTGTTAATATTACCGCAATTTTTTTCCATAACGCCATCAAACTATCCTTAAGTTTGTCAAGGAAAATATTATCTTGACGTGGAATAATTTGGTGGTAATTTCAATTTTCGTTTTTGATCTGGCAAGCCGCCATCCACAAATTAAACAGCCATAAACCGCCCAGTAAGAATTCAATGAAAAATATGCTCATATTTGTGTTTAACTACTCTTCTTTTTTTGCCGGGAATAAGATGGTCGAGCGGTAACTGCAACATCACAAGTCAGGATTTTGTAATGTTTCGCCGCCCCGCTGAAGAACACTGCCAACCGCATGTTTTTTTAAAAATTTAAAAATTTTTCTTGACACAGGAAGACACGTATGTTACCCATTAGTCAAAATAGACCGACCGGTCTTCCTTATAGTGAAAGGATCGCCATGAAAGATTCCGCTACTCTCAAAGAAAGAATAGTTCTCGAGTCATTGAAACTCTTTTCGATGAAAGGCTTTCTAAGCACATCCACCCAGGATATAATAAAGAAGGCAAAGACATCAAAAGGCGGCTTGTACAACCACTTCAAGAGCAAGGATGATATATTTTACGCCGTTCTGGACAAGGCGCGCAAGATATGGCGGGAGAGAAATTTGAGCGGCCTGGACCAGATCAGCGATCCCGTGGCCAGGGTGAAGAAGCTTTTGGAAAATTACCGGGATAAATATTTGAAAGACCGGGAGACGTTTCCGGGCGGCTGCATTTTCGTGACGCTTTCCGTGGAGTTGGATGACCAGAATGCCGCCTTCGCCAAAGCGCTCAATGAAGGCTTTGTAAACCTGAAGGCCATGATCAAAAGACTTCTGGATCAGGGAAAGGAATCGGGGGAAATACGGCCGGATGTCGATACCGAATTCGTCACCGAGATGATTTTTTCCGCCATGCTCGGCGCCTCGGTGGTTCACGGCACAGAGAAATCGGAAGAGACGCTGAATCGATGCTTTAAGGCATTGATAAGCTACCTGGAAAGTTTATCGATCTGGGCAGCCATGCAGAAGCAATAGATATCGCAGCGTTTATGCGTTAGCGGCAGAGTTTATCAACAGGATTTTAAAGGAATGTGTATGGAAAAATTTGACGTAATCATTGTCGGAGCGGGTCTGGCCGGGCTGGGAGCGGCATATACGCTGGCCGGTCAGGGATTGGAAGTGCTGGTTCTGGAAAGAGGCGACTACCCCGGCGCAAAAAATGTTACGGGCGGCCGCATCTATGTAAATCCGGTACGCGATTTGTTCCCCGATCTCTGGAAGGACGCACCCCTGGAACGTTTCATCGTTCATGAAGGAGTTACCATCATAGCCAAGGAACGTTCGCTTGCCGTCGACTATTCCGGAAATGAACTGCGGCAGGAACCGCACCAAAGCTACAGTGTTCTGCGGGCCAGATTCGACCGCTGGTTTGCCGAACAGGTCGAAGCAAAAGGGGCCATGCTTCTTCCCAAAATCCGGGTGGAGAACGTCATCAAGGAAAACGGAAAAATCGTCGGCGTTCTAGCCGGAGGAGACGAACTACGCGCCGATGTGGTCATCGCCTGTGACGGAGTCCTTTCCCTGGTTGCAGAGCAGGCAGGACTACACGCACCCGCAACGGCACATAATTACGCCGTCGGGATAAAAGAGATTATCGCCCTGGATGCCGAAAAAATTAATGATCGCTTTAATTTACAGGGAAGCGAAGGTGCCGCCCGCCTTTATGCCGGCGAAGTTACAAAGGGATTGTTCGGCGGTGGTTTTCTTTATACCAACAAAGAGAGCATCAGCCTCGGTATCGTCATCGGAATGGAAGACATGCTGGAGAAAGGCGGCAATCTGGAAGCTCCGGCAATTATGGATGAATTCAAGGCACGCCCGGAAATATCCTGCCTGCTTCGCGGCGGCACTACAGCGGAATACGCCGCCCACGTCATCCCCGAAGGAGGATTTAAGGCTCTACACCCGCTGTATGGCGACGGCATCCTCGTAGCCGGTGACGCGGCCGGTTTTGCCATCAATCTGGGCTTCACCGTCCGGGGGATGGAATATGCACTGGCCTCGGGCTATTATGCCGCAAAAACGGTATTGCACGCCAAAAAAGCGGGAAGTTTCACTGCCGCCACTCTTTCCGAATACGGCCGATTACTCAGGGAAAGCTTCGTCCTGAAGGATTTCCAGAATTTCCAGACAACGGCTTCTTTCGTAAACAATCCCCGTTTCTTCACGCATTATCCGGAGATGACGGGTAACTTGTTAAGGGACATCTACAATATTCCAGCCGGCCCCAAGGAACGTTTGTATCCCACAATGAGAAAATATTTAGGGTTAGGAGAAATTTGGGCCATGTTCAAAGATTTCCGGGAGGTGATAAAAATATGACCGAAGCGATGGATCTGAAGGCGAAATTAGGGCTCGATGTATTCAAGCCCGGCAGCGAGGCCCACATAAAAATCAAAACGGGGCGGGAAAAGGATCCCTCATTGCAGAAGATGGTGCGGATATGCCCTGCCGGCCTCTACAGCAAAAACGAACAGGAAGAGGTCAGCCTCACGGTTGACGGCTGCCTGGAATGCGGCACTTGCCGTCTTGTCTGCGGAAATGACAACCTGGAATGGGCGTATCCGGAAGGCGGCTGCGGTATCCAGCTTCGTTTCGGCTGACGGTGCGAGTTGAAGTCTTGATGCTAAAGGGAAAAAACAGGCATCAGGGTTTTATATCCCAATAAAATTATGATCAAGGAGGAAGATTATGGAATTTAAACTGACCGAAGAACAGGAACTTATCCGCAAAAACATGCGGGAATTCGCTGAAAAGTATGTGGAACCGATTGCCGCCGAAATCGACGAAAACAGCCGTCATCCGGTGGAGGTATTCAAAAAACTGGCGGAAGGAGGATGGATGGGTATTCCTATCCCGACGCAATACGGCGGAGCCGGTTCCGACTATCTGACCCACATCATTGCCGTGGAAGAGCTTTCGCGCGCCTGCTCTTCCACCGGCTTTACCGTCTCCATCCATGTAGGCATCCCCGGCATGCTGCTCCTCTTGTACGGAACGGAAGAGCAGAAAAAGAAATTTCTGGTTCCCCTGGCCAAAGGAGAAAAATTGGCGGCTTTTGTCCTCACCGAACCCGGTGCCGGCACCGATGTCATGGCGGCCACAACCACCGCGGTGCTTGACGGAAACGACTATGTAATCAACGGTACAAAAACCTTTACATCCAACGGACCAACCGGCGACATTTATCTGGTCTTTGCCTGGACGGACAAGGCAGCCGGAAGAAAAGGCATGAGCGCCTTCATCGTTCCCAAAGGCACACCAGGAATGTCGGCAGGTACACATTTCCAGAAGATGGGTCTCCGTTCCTCCCAGACATCGGAGATGGTATTCAAGGACTGCCGCGTTCCCAAAGAAAACCTGCTGGGAAAAGAAGGAACAGGCATGATGATGGCAATGGCCGGATTTGATCACGGCCGAATCGGCATTGCTGCCCAGTCGCTGGGAATCATTCAAGCCGCACTGGATGAATCCATCCGTTACTCCAAGGAGCGCGTGCAGTTCGGCAGTCCCATCTCACGGAACCAGGCAATCTCCTGGATGATCGCGGATATGGCAACAGACCTGAATGCCGCCCGTTTCCTGACTTACCATGCCGCCTGGCTGAAAGACCAGAAACAGGCCTTCAGCAAGGAGGCATCCATGGCAAAACTTTTCGCTTCCGAAGCGGCAATGCGTCATACAATCAAGGCGGTTCAGATTCACGGCGGTTACGGCTACTGCAAGGGCGCCAAAGTGGAACGGCTGATGCGGGACGCCAAAATTACGGAAATATACGAAGGAACATCGGAAGCTCAAAGGATGGTTATCTCGGGTAACGTCCTGCGGTAATAGTCACGAATGCGCGATTTCGCTGATCCTCTCCCGCCGGGAGGGGATCAGGAACGGCAGAAAGAAGTTTTTAAATCGTAACTTGGATATTTATACTTTTCGTAAAACTGCAGCAAAGGAGTACAAGTTATGCCCAATATTGTCGCCTGTTTTAAATGGGTTGTAGATGAAGCTTATATACGGAAGGGTGCTTCCGGTAGTCTTGACTTCTCCACAGTGGATTACAAAATCAGCGAATATGATCGCAATGCCATCGAAGAGTCCGTAAAGATCAAGGGCGCTTGCAGCGGGAATGTCGCCGCTGTAACAATCGGCGCCCCCGAAGCATCCAAAGGCGTGAAGGATGCGCTTTCCCGGGGAGCGGATCAGGCCTTTTTTGTCAGTGATCCTTCTTTCAAGCAATTGGAATCTTCCCAGACGGCAGCTATTTTGGGAGAAGTCATCAAAAGCCGGATACCTTATGATCTGATTATCTGCGGCGAAGGATCCAGCGATCAATATGCCCAGCAGGTCGGTCCCCGTCTGGCGGAAATTCTCAAAATACCGTGCATCTCCTACATTCAGAAACTGACCGTCGAAGGCGGGAAGATCGTGGCGGAACGGCGGGTTGAAGAAGGGATTGAAATTGTTGAAGCGCCGCTGCCTGCGCTCGTAACCGTGCTGCCCGATATCAACATCCCCCGGATTCCCGGGGTGAAGGATACGCTGATGGCTTCAAAGAAGCCGGTTATCACCATCAAAAAGGAAGAACTGCCGCCTTTCGGAGAAGCCCGCCTGCAGACGCTTGGTATGACGGCAACAGGGATGGAAAGAAACTGTGAAAAATTCGATGCAACGCCGGAAGGGATTGCCCGCTTCGTGGAAACCCTGCAAAAAAAGGGCGTTATCAAATAAGGAGAATATCAATGTCTGGAATATGGCTTTTTGCGGAGAAAAAAGATCTGGCACTGGAACTTTTAACCATCGGCAGACTTCTGGCGTCACAGACAGGAGCAAAGCTTACGGCGATTGTGCCGGAGGAGGACAGCCAAACTGAAACATACATATCGCGCGGAGCTGACGAAATTCTGTTTTTAAGTCCGCTCCCGGAAACCATGTCTCTGGATGCCTGGATTCCGGTGATCGCCGAAGAAGTGAAGCAGGCCGATCCTGATATCTTTTTGGTCGCGGCAACGGCACGGGGAAAGGATATGGCTGCCCGCCTGGCTGCCCGCCTGCAAACCGGTCTTTGCAGCAACTGCATTGCCCTGCGCCGGGAAGATAACGGCGCTATCATCATGGAGCGTCTTGCCTACGGCGGCGTTGCCGTCCAGCAGGTAGCCTGCCCAAGCAGGCCTGTCATGGCTACGATCCCCCCCCGGACCTTTGCATCGGCATCGCCGGAACCCGGCCGTCAAGGCACAAGCAGAAAACTGGCGCCGCCGTCCTCTTCCGCCGTACGGATCTTGGAAAGAAAAACGAAAGAGCGCAGCACCCTGGATATCACTGAGGCCAAAACCGTCGTCTGCGCCGGACGAGGCATGGAAAAGAAGGCAGATCTCGCACTGGCGGAACAGCTGGCCTCTCTGCTTGGAGGAGCGGTAGGCTGTACCCGGCCGATTGCGGAGGAACTGCACTGGCTGTCTAATGACCTCTGTATAGGGCTTTCCGGAGTTCCGGTTAAGCCCGATCTTTATATCGGTATCGGCGTTTCCGGGCAGATTCAGCATGTAACAGGAATTCGCGGCGCCCGTGTTGTCTGCGCCGTCAACAGAGATGAAAATGCTCCTATTTTCCAGGTCGCCGATCTGGGCATCGTGGGCGATCTATATGATGTGGCCCCCAAGCTTATTGCGGAGCTGAAAAAGCTGCCGGGACGCTAACTCCTTTGCCTTCAAAGAAGGCCGGGAGTTTTCGTTGCCCGGCCTTCTTTTTTTATTGACGCCAATTTAAACTAATGAACGGAGCGTTTTTTCTCCACGCCGTATACTTCCAGCTTCCCTTCCCGCTCCATTTCTTTGAGCCATTTCGGATGCTGCTTTTTCAGCCATGCCCTGCTTACCCAGCCGTTGAGCATTGCCGGCAGCGACCCGGGAGAACCGATCGTCCCCAGATACAGATGAACGAAGAAAAAGGCAAATATCACGACAAAGCCCAGGACATGCAGAGGATACAACCAGATTAAATACTCTAACGGGAAGCTTCCGGGAAACCACATGATGAGGCCGGTGACAAACATGATCAGACCGAAAAAGACCACCGTCAGGAAAAACATTTTTTGTCCGGGATTATATTTTCCGACTTCGGGGACATGATCGACATGCCACAAATAGCCGCCGGCTGTTTTCATCCACTCCCAGTCCTCCGGGAACACGAACATACCGGCTTCCCTCCACCACATCCTTATAGACAGAAGAAGGGATATGCCGAAAATCAAGCCCATGAAATTATGGAGCAGTTTCAGTGCCTTCATTCCGCCGATGATCGTCCCCAGAAAATTCATGGAATGAAACATCATCCCCAAACCGGTTATACACAGTATCAGGCAGGAAATGGCCAGCAGCCAGTGAATTGTTCTCTCGTAAGCGTCGGTCGCCTTAATTAATCCTTTTTTCATCCTATTTCCCTCCTGCTGTTTTTTCTTCCGATGCTATGTTATCTTCGGGATCAGGTCTTTTCGGACCGTGCAGAATATAGTGAAGAAGGGATCCGCCGATAACTCCGCCGGCAGCCAGAAGACTCAGTGGTTTCAGCCAGCTTTTCCAGATGGTTACGGCAAAGGGGACTTGCGGGTTTTTCTTTATCCCTGCGTAGGTCTCCGGATTTTCGTTCAAGACATACAGAAGGTGAGTTCCACCGACAAATTTATCACCGTAAAGCGCCGCCTTTCCACCGATTTCTTTTAAGCGCGCGGCGGCAATTTTCAGTATTTCGTCTTTATTCCCCCATTTTAGCGCACCGGTGGGACAGGCTTTGACACAGGCAGGTTCCAGATTGTTAATGATGCGGCTTTCGCACATGTCGCACTTATAAACCTTGTCCGTCCCGCGGTCGTAACGGGGAATTTCAAAAGGACAAGCCACCACACAGTTTTTACAACCGATACATTTTTCCCGGTCCATTCCGACAATTTTAAAATCACTATTGTAATACAGGGCGCCGCTGGGACAAACCTTTACGCAAGCCGCGTCCGTACAATGCATGCAGGCCTCTTTACGGAAGAGCCACCGGACATTGCCCTTGTCATCGACATGATCCTGATAACGGATTATCATATATGTGTTGGGCTGCAGAGAAGGCGGATTCTGGTAAGTACCGGTATTCTGCGTCTGGCCGGCCCGCAGATTATTCCATTGTTTACAGGCCAGCTGGCATCCTCTGCATGCCGTACACTTTGCATTATCGTATAATTTGATTTTCTCGGCCATACTACTTCACCTCCTTCTTCACGATATTAACCATAAAGGCTTTGCTCTCCGGAATCATCGTGTTGGCGTCACCGATGGTCGAAGTCAGGAGATTTGCTGCATCGCCGAAAGTATTTACTTCCGGCTTTTTGTCATTGGGCCGATACGTTCTTTCCGCCGTCGTGATCCAGCCGAAGTGCCAGGGGATACCGACCTCATGGATAATGTTTCCGCCAATATAAAAAGGTTTGAAACGCGGCGTGACTATCGCCGTTGCCTCCACTTCACCGCGGGCGGATTTGACGACACACTTATCTCCGTTTACGATTCCCTTTTCGGCAGCCAGCTCCCGGCTCAACTCCACAAACATGCCCGGTTGCATTTCGGCAAGCCACGGACACCAGCGCGTAAGAACACCGGTCTGCCAGTGTTCACTGACCCGGTAGGTCGAGCAGATGAAAGGAAAGCGCGGATCGCAGCTTTCGACACCGGAATAAACATCCATATCGCTGCCGGCGCCGCCAGCATCAAAGCGCCGGATCACGGGATTGTTTTTTTGCAGTGACATGAGATTTTTTTCGATCGGACATTCCAGCGGCTCGTAATGCTCCGGGAATGGACCGTCAGCCAAACCGGGACCATAGAGGCTCGCCACACCATCCGGCTTCATGATAAATGGTGGCCGCCCTTTGCCGGGATCTCCGACTCCGTCAGGTACATCGCCGGCCCATTTTTCTCCGTCCCAGGAAATAACGGCCCGACGAGGATCCCAGGGTTTACCGGACGGATCAACCGAGGCGCCGTTGTAAATAATCCGCCGGTTGACCGGCCAGCACCAGGCCCATTCCGAATAGAGGCCGATGCCGGAGCTATCCTTACTGTTCCGGCGCATCGCCAGATTGCCTTTCCCGCCCACGGAACCGCAATAAACCCAGCAGCCCGAAGAAGTGGAACCGTCGGCCTGCAGCCAAGCAAAGGTAGGAACGAGGTCACCCTTTTTAAATTCCTTGAATTCTCCCTTCTTCGCCGGATTTTCCACTCTCTTATCTTCCAGGAAGAAACCGTTGATTTCCGCGGCCACGGACCTGGGAGCATAATGGAATTCTTTGCCCATCATTTTACCGTAAGGCCAGGTGAGCTTCGTTATTGCATGCTTCAGCGGACCGTCTTCCTTTTCATAAAGTTCTCGTACCTTGAAGAATAGCGCACTCATGATATCGCCGTCGGGCTTGGATTCCCCCACGGGATTTACCGCTTTATAACGCCACTGCATCAATCGGCTGCTGTTAGCAATGCTGCCTTCCTTTTCAATCGACGAGGCGCACTGCAGCATGAACACTACCGTTTTGATCTTGGCGGGATCCATGCCGGGGCCGCGCCAGAAAGAACCGGTCTCATTATCGAACAGGTTGACGTTGACCATCCAATCCAATCTGGCAAGCGCCCGTCGCACTTTATTGGAGTGTGCGCCACTGCAGGCCGGATTCATGCCCCAGGCGAAAAATCCTGTGAACTTGCTTTTATACATCTGATCAAAAATCATCAGCCAGGAATAGTTGGCCCCGTCATCAAGCTTGGGCATCAGTTGATAAGCTTCTTCCAAGGTAGCGTTTTTGCCGTACATGGAGCGCAGAAAGCTTGCCGAATATTTCGGTGTATTCTTCCACCAATTGAGGCTGTCTTTCTCTTTAGTTTGCGGCGTTCGCTTTTCATTAAAATCATTGAGTGTCTTTAAGGACGCCGTAGGAGCGCCAAGATAGCCCGGCCAGATATGGAAAAGCAGCCCATGGTCTGTCGAACCCTGCACGTTGGATTCGCCCCTCATTGCCGCTATCCCGCCGCCGGCAATACCCATATTGCCCAAAAGCAGTTGGATAATGCACATTGCCCTGATGTTCTGCACACCCACGGTGTGCTGCGTCCAACCCATCGCATAAAGTTCAACACCGGCCCTGTCCGGTTTGCCCGTCCCGGCATAGATTTTATAGATTTCCAGCAATTTATCCCTGGGGGTCCCGGTAATTTCGGCAACAAGTTCCGGCGTGTAACGGGAGTAATGCTTCTTCAGCAATTGCATGACGCAATACGGATTCTTCAGGGTCTTGTCTTTTCTAATAACACCTTCGCCGTCCGTTTGATAAGCCCAGGTATCTTTTTCATACTTTCCCTCCGTTAATCCGGAAAAAATTCCTTTGTTGTCTCCCGGCAGCCGGAAAGCGGGATTAACCAGAAATGAAGCATTGGTGTAATTGATTACATACCCCTGCTGAATGAGGTTGTTATCCAAGATGAATTTAATCATGCCGCCCAGAAAAGCGATATCGGTACCAGACCGCAGCGGAGCGTAAATATGCGCCTTGGCAGCCGATTGGGTAAAGCGGGGATCAACGCAAATAAGCGTTGCACCTTTCTCCAAGGCCTTTGTGATCCATTTGAAGGCAATGGGGTGATTGGAAGCGGGATTGCTTCCCATGATCAGAATTACATCACTGTTGGCCAAATCATTCCAGTGATTGGTCATTGCGCCGCGTCCGAACGACTCTGCCAGAGCCGGTACAGTTGGGCTGTGTC
>CAYYBK010000002.1:0-32929 GCA_964470015.1 uncultured Syntrophales bacterium | reverse complement strand
GCAATAACTATTATTCATCGCTTCCCCTGTCCATCCTGCAACAATACCTGGACTGGCCGCCGTTTTCCCTATCTTTGGCGGGATATGGAGCGGAAAGCGTAAAGATCGGCGACATACACATCCCTACGGATGAAGCAGGAAGGCTTTTGGTCAACTACATGGGCCCGGCAAAAACTTTCCCCCACTACTCAGTTTCCGACATCATGAAGGGAAGAATTCCCGCCGAGACATTCCGCAATAAGATCGTTCTTGTCGGAGCCACCGCCATCGGTATTTATTATCTGCGGGTAACCCCTTTCGGCGCCACTTATCCCGGTGTGGAAATTCACGCTACCGTAATCGACAACATCCTGCATTCCAATTTTTTATTGCATTCCAGTTTCACCAGATTCATCGATCTTTGTGCAATCATCATTTTCGGATTATTGATGGGTCTGATCATCCCCCGGCTGCGCGCAGTAACGGGAATTATTTTCGCCATTATCCTCCTTATCGTTTTTGTGGCCTTCAACATGTTCATTTTTTCCGGCTACAATGTATGGCTGAACCTTATCTACCCGGCACTGACCATGCTTGTCATCTATCTGGGCATCACCGTCTACCGCTATATTACGGAAGAACGGGAAAAGAAAAAAATCCGCGGTGCGTTTCAATATTATCTGACGGCATCCGTTATCAATGAGATGCTCAAGGACCCTTCGAAATTGAAACTCGGCGGCGACAAGAAAGACTTGTCGGTTTTGTTTTCCGATATTCGCGGATTTACGACTATTTCGGAGAAACTCAGTCCGGAGGAGCTGGTTCATTTGCTGAATGAATACCTTACCGCCATGACCGACATTGTTTTCAAGTACGACGGGACACTGGATAAATATATGGGTGACGCGATCATGGCCGTTTTCGGCGCACCGCTGGATCAACCCGATCATGCCAAGCGCGCCTGTCTTACGGCTTTGGATATGATGGCGGAACTGCACAGACTGCAGAAGAAATGGCAGGAGGAAGGCAAACCGCCGCTGAACATCGGCATCGGCATCAACAGCGGCGACATGGTCGTCGGCAATATGGGCTCGCAGATGCGCTTTGACTATACGGTTATGGGCGATATGGTCAACCTCGGTTCGCGGCTTGAAGGAATCAACAAGGAATACGGCTCCAACATCATCTTCAGTGAATTTACATACAATGTAGTCAAAGATGCGATGTGCTGCCGTGAGCTGGATTGGGTGCGCGTCAAAGGCAAGAAACTGCCCGTCAAGATCTATGAACTGCTGGGTGAAAAGAAAGACGAAGGCAGATGGAAAGAGTTTATCAGCAAATTTGAAGAAGGGCTGGCGCTTTATCGGGCCGCCAAGTGGGATGAAGCAATTGCCGCCTTCCGGGAAGCCATGAAAATCAAACCGGAAGACGCGGCTTCTCAATTATATATTGAGCGTTGTAAAAACTTGCAGGAAAATCCGCCGCCGGAACCTTGGGACGGTGTTTTTACAATGACCAGGAAATAGCAATCTCCGGCTAAAGGGAAAAATGGGATTAAAAAAAGAGCAGAAATATCGCAGCTGGGTCGAAGTTGATCTCGACAATTTTATCGGAAATTTAAAAGAAATAAAAAGATTGATCGGACCGCATGTTGATTTCATGCAGGCGGTAAAAGCCGATGCTTATGGTCACGGCGCCATCGAAATATCGAACGTTGCCTTGAAAAACGGCGCCCGGATGCTGGGCGTCGCCAATGCCGATGAAGGCGTGCAGTTGCGCGTCAGCGGCATAGAAGCTCCCGTCGTCATTCTCGGCCCTTCCACCGAGTCGGAAATGGAAGAAATCATCAAATATAATCTGACACCGTCGGTTTCCGATTCGGGCTTCATCCGGAAACTGCAAAAAGCAGTGCACCGGGCGGGCGGCAACATAGACGTGCACATTGAAGTCGATACCGGCATGGGACGCGGCGGCACCATGCACAGCGAGGCCCTGCAGCTGATCAGCGACGTTTTGACGCTGCCCGGCATTACGCTTGCGGGAATTTTTACGCATCTGGCGTCAAGTGAAATATCCGTTCCCTATAACGAGCAGCAGTGGCGACTGTTTGCCGATTTACTCGCGGAGCTGGAAAGAAGAAATATCAAAATCCCCCTCCGTCACATGGATAACAGCGGCGGCATTTTAAATTATCCGCAATTCAATTTGGATATGGTGCGGCCCGGGATTATGACTTACGGTATTTATCCCTCCCCCGCCACCGCCGTCAGGGCTAAGCTTGCCCCGGTCATGTCGTTCAAAACAACCGTCGTTTTGATCAAGGATTTCCCGCCCGGTTACGGTATCGGTTACAACAGCACTTATATAACCAAAAGGGACACCCGCATCGCCACCATTCCCGTCGGTTACGGCGATGGCTATGGTCTTGTTCTCTCCAATCAGGGAGAAGCGTTAATCAGGGGAAGGCGGGCGCCGGTGGTCGGACGCATTTCCATGGATCTGTGCACACTCGACGTCACGCACATACCGGACTGTGCCGTAGGAGATGAAGTCGTTCTTCTAGGTAAACAGGGAAGCGAATATATCAGCGCCAACGAAATTGCCGCCAAGGCAAAAACGATCAGCTATGAAGTGCTGTGCGCTCTGGGCAAGCGCGCCCCCCGTGTTTTTCTGCAAAAGGGAAAAACCGACGCCGTTGAGCCCAGGCTGCGGCGCATTTTCATTCCCGGCGAGGAAAGATCGCTCGCCCGCATTGACAGCATAATCAGACATTGTTTCCAGGCACGCACCCGTAACGAAGAACTGGGCGACGCCATTTATTACGAAATGTTCGAAACCCTGTTCGGCAAAGAGGACCGACAGCTGGAATTGCGTTCCGGCTTCCGCTACGATATAAAAATCGCCCAGTTGACCGATGCTCCCAAAACAACGCCGCGCGCCGGCGCCTATTTTCAGGTGAATGCGCACATCGAATACAGAAAAACCATCAGAAACAGTGTTTTCATGATCGGCTGCGCCCTGAACAATCAGCAGCTGTCGGCTCTTTTGGAAGACCAGCGCTGCGAATACCGCTGGCTCCTGGGCGGCGGGGAAGAACTCGTCATGGAACGGGATTTCCACGTGGAGCGCGTACGCATTGATGATGAAGATATTCCCATTACCGCCGCAAAAATAACCAATCGCGGATATGAAGTATGGTGCGGGGACGAAAAGCTAAAGAAAAAAATCAATTCGGAAGTAAAGATAGAAATTGAAATCGTCACCAAAAAAGCAAAAAACAACAACATCTTTCCTGTTTATCTGGTTTATCCGACGCGGGGTGTGGATATAAATTTCAACTATGAGCAAGCTGCCTTGAAAAATGTGCGCGTGGAAAGCTTTTTTGCGGGGCGCCATCCTGCGCCGTCCGTGATCCGCACCAGGGGCAAATCAATTGAAATTAATGTTTCCGATAAGGAATGGATTTTTCCCACAAGCGGCGTCATCTTTATCTGGGATGTATGATCCAGTAATCCCGCCGGCGTTACTCATCGGCTGAATATTTGATCAAGGAAGATCGGAAATTGTGCCTCCCCGGATGAAAAACTGCTTCATCATTAATAGGTATAACTTATCGCCGCCCCCAGCGAAAACTGCTCCGCATATTGTCCTTCGATATTCAGGCGAAATCCCTTGCCCAGCGGCATATCGGCGCCAATAAAGCCTCCGCAAGATGAATTGTTTTTCAGCCGGGCGGCCGTAGTTCCAAATTCAATGCCGGTAATATCGGCGGAAAGATTTAATTTGGCTTCTGCATAATGCAGATAAGGTCCGGCATACAGCTTGATGGCATCGTTAACAACGGTCTGCAAGCCAAGGCCGAAATTGACATCCCACATATCGCGCACTTTGAGATCGGCCGCAAAGGGGGTGCCGGCGGCGGTACCGGCAACGTCGCCGGTAAAGTTATTAAAGTAATAGGTACCCTGGATAAAAGCACCGACGCCGAATATCTTATTGATCGGTAAAAACCATTTAGCACCCAGTGTGCCGAAAAATTTCCAGTTTTCCTGAAAGTCATTACCGGATGTTATTGTAGCCGCATTGCCGGAACTAAAAGCATCCGAGATTTGCAAATCCGCCACACCGAGCCGCCCGTATAGTTCCCAGCGGTCGCCGCTGCCGTAAGAAACCTGGGAATAAATCTCGTTTTGACGGAAAACATGCTCCACGCTGTTTTCCAACTTTGTTTCACGGTACCAGTATCCGATGGCTGTGTTGAGGCCGCCTGCCTCCCGGGAAACAGTTTGCGGCGGGCCAAACAACACGGCGGCTGCCGCCGTGGTGCTGCCGGACAAAATCAACATTACGGCCAATGCGCTTATGAAAATCTTTACAGGCAATTATCATTCCTCTGCTTTCTGCTTTTCACCGGAAAAATCATTCATCTTTAAGGAGCGGGCGGTTTTATGACCTTTCCTTTAATCTTCTTCAGCCGGTATTGAATATAGGCATCGCGCATGGCGATGTAGGGATCGATCGCCGCCTGTTTCAGCGCCTCATAATCTCCGATGTGCAGCGATGTGGCATTCACTGCTTCCATTCCCCTCGTGCCCGCACTCCAATACCAGGGCGTTATGTAGGATACGGGAGACAGGAAATATTCCCCGGCGATATTCAGCGAATCCCGCGGGCTGGACGGACCCAGCCCCGGCCAGACGATGTAAAAGCCGTGGCCAACCCCATAAGACGCCAGCGCCAAGCCCAGGTCGGTATCCTGTTTTTGCAGATCCAGTTCCTTGCCGGCCGCCGGATCCAGAAGTCCGCCGATGCCCCACACTGTATTGATGCCGAACCGTCCCGCTTCCGTAACAGCACCGCTCAGATCAGCCTGGATGAGACAACTGAGAAAACGGATCGGAAATCCGAGATTGGAAAAGAAATTTCTCACGCTCAGCCGCGCCGGTTCGGGAACAGCCTTACTGTAACCCTGGGCAACAGGTTTGAGCATCCAGAAATACAACTTATCGTTGAAGTGATACATGGCGCGGTTGAACGGCTCCAGCGGATCGGCAATTGTTGTCGCCTGTTCCTCCGGCCCGTCCGCAAAATATTCTTCAAAATCGCTTTCATTCTCGAAATCGGCAGTTATGGCCGGTGAGCCGGCGGACAGCACCTTCGCACCGGCTGATGCCTGTTGCTGCGCAACCGCCGCTTCGGCTAAAAGTTCAGCCGCGGCATATTCCAAACCACCGGCATAAATCACCATAAAAAAAATTAAAGCCAATACCGGACGGACAAAACTTCTCATGATGCCAATAATTCTCATTCGCAATGTTTCGGCGGCCGGGCTTTGCCGCTAAACGGATCTTCCGCCCACCTTTGCCATATTGATAATCAGCGGATATCCGCCTACTGTTCCTTAACCTTTTTCCGCAAAATATCCAGCAGCTGCTCCGGCGTATTCTTATTCAAAATATCATTGAACTGGGTGCGGTAATTCTGCACCAGGCTCACGTTTTCCACCACGACATCATATACTTTCCAGACATTTTCTTTTTTGATCATCCTATAGAAAATAGGAATTTCCGCCGAAGAAGTGATAATTTTGGTTTGAATCTCGGCCTGGCTTTCTGAAATCATGTTTTCTTTGTAAAATTCGATTTTTTCGTCGGTATAAGTAAAAATTTTATCCACATAAGTTTTTTCCAGCACCTGCTCAAAGAGCCGGATAAATTCATTTTGCTGCGCGGGATTCAGTTTATTCCAGTTGCGGGCCAGGGTGCGCCGTGAAAACTCCAATTCATTGAACATCTCTTTATAAATAATACGCAACTTATCTTTTTTCATTTCTTTCGCCGACGCGGCTTTAAGCTGCGGATCCCGCAGTACGTCCAATACCTTGTTTACATTCGCCTGCACCGTCTCCAGCGGCACGCCGGCATAGGCCGTTGTGGAAAAAATAAATAAAACCAATAACAGAACTAATTCCGTCCGTAATTTTTTCATTTTTGTTTCTCCTGCGCTTTTGCACCGCCGCTTTTTACCTCTCCGAAAGCATACTTACTGATCAGTTCCGTAATATCAACAGGCGCCTGGGTTTCGGTAATTACTCCGTTGGGCTTCAGCTGAGTACCGCCGCCGCCCGGATCAATACTGAGATACTTATCGCCGATCAATCCCTCGGTCTTAATGGAGGCAATGGCATCATCATATATTTTAATATCTTTGCGCACCCGGATTTCCACAACCGCCTGCTGGCTTTCCTGGTCCATGGTGATGCGCTCCACGCGTCCTACATCAATGCCGAGAATATTGACCGGATTACCCGTGCGCAAACCGGTGACCGTGCTAAACTTGGCAATAAGCGGATAGTAGTCGTTGCCGAAAATATTTAGTTTGCCGAGTTTCACCGTCATATATCCGACACAGATAAGCCCGAAAACAACAAAGACGCCAACAATGGTTTCCATGGTGTATTTTTTCATATTTTCACTCTCCCGGCGACGTAATGGATCCGCCCGATGTTTTTTTGCTGAGATTTTGCCCGCGCAATTACCGCGTCAATTTCGCTTTCCACACCCCCTTCGGCAATGCCGGCAACCACCGTCAATTCAACAGATTTGTCCGCATCCGATTTTTCCGTATTATCCCGACCGATTGTCCGCCGATCAAAATCACTGATGAAATTCTCCATGACACTTTGCGTTTCGGCAAAATTGGAATAGGGAAGCATCGTGATAATTTCGTTGCTGTTCCGGCGGGTGGAAAATCCGCCGATCACGGCAAACTGCCTGTCAATATACAACCCGAAAATCCTTATGGCCTCCTGCACCGCATCGAAGCCGGCAGCGCGGGGAGACTCATGCAATTTGAACGCTACGATGCAATACGATTCCCCGACCGATCGCCGCTTCATTTGCACGTGATTGAGCATTTTAAACTGACGCCGCGAATACAGGCCGGTCAACTCCTTCTGCAGCGTTTCCAGAGAACTGATGACTTCATCCATAAACGGGTGGTCGAAATTTTCCAGTTCCTCTGGCGTTCCCTGAAAAACAATCCGGCGGTCGTACAGGGCAAGAATGCGGTTGGAAATGAAATACACGTCCGGTATCTCATGACTCACGAGAACCGCGGTAAAATTTAATTTCCGCTGGTATTGCGCGATCATGCTTAAAATGGCGTTCTTGCGGACGGGATCCTGACCGGTCGTCGGTTCGTCAAAAAGCACTATCTGCGGATCGGTAATGAGCGCGCGGGCCAAGGCAACTCTCTTCTGCATGCCACCGGAGAGCTCGGAAGGATATTTGGAAACAGCCTCCGTGAGCTCCGTTTGCTCGATCCGCGCCATCACCCGGCGGTCGATTTCCGCTTTTTTGAGATTTGTCGTCTCGATGAGCGGCAGGGCGATGTTATCATAGACATTGAGCGAATCAAACAGCGCATTGCCCTGAAACATGTAACTGATTTGCGAAAAAAGCGCCGTCATTTCGGCTCTTTTCAAGCCCGTAATCGGCCGCCCGCGGAACAAAATAGTGCCTTCGTCCGGTGTTAGAAGCCCGATGATATGTTTGAGCATTACACTTTTCCCCGATCCGCTCAAACCAATAATCGTCGTCACCTGCCCCTCGTAAATCTGCAAATTAACGCGGTCGAGAACAGTCCGCTCGCCGAAGCGTTTGGTGACATCTTTAAATTCAATAAGTGGCGTTTCCATCAGCTCTCTATATCAACAGTGAAGTCACGACGTAATCAGAAACCAGAATCAGCACGCAGGAAATAACGACCGCCGAAGTGGTGGATAATCCCACTGCCTGCGCACCGTGGCTGTCCCTGCGCGTGTGGGCAAAATAGCCCTGATAGCAGCATACGGTGGCAACAATTACAGCAAAAACAACAGCCTTTATAAAACCGTTGGTGATGTCGCTCATGACCACGTAAACCTGCGTGCTGTGCCAATAAACTCCGGCATTTAGACCCAGCAGCATTACACCCGAGATATAGCCGCCGAGAATGCCAATCAGATCAAATACCGCGGTAAGAAGAGGGAAACTGATAACCGCGGCGGCAATCCGGGGACTGACCAGATACCTTATCGGATTAATCCGCATGGTATGCAATGCGTCAATTTGCTCGCTGATCCGCAGAATCCCGATTTCGGCAGCAATGGCCGAACCGGCACGGGCCGTAATCATGATAGCGGTGAGCACCGGCCCCAATTCCATGATCAACGAGAGCGCCACCAGGGAGCCAACCGCACCTTCCGCACCGAACTGCACCAGGGCGTGATGGGCTTGCAGGCCCAGAACCATCCCGGTAAAAAGACTCACCAGCATGATGATGGTAATGGAACGTGCTCCGATATAATAAACCTGGCGCACTATTTTGATAAATTGCTTTCGCCGGAAAGTCTGCCAGAGCGCCAGACAGAGAAAAATAGCCGCGGCCCCTAAATTATTGACCCCGGCAATCACTTTCCTGCCGATCCACGAAAACGGTGACGCCAAAAACCGGCCGGGTTGCCATTTGGAATTATTCTGAGTCTTTAACGTTAGCGCCATCCGATTCTCTACCTTTTTGTCTGTGATCACAATACAACAGGAATCTCCTTTTGGTGCAAGAAAGTATAGGAAAATCAATTTTACCTGTCAATTCAATCTTGCCGGGAAGAACGCGGAGCAGTAAAGTCCCAACGCGATAACTTTATGACGGCGCATACTCCGTTTTAATCGCCCGTTTTTGCCGGTGTCTGTCCAGCGCCAATTGGATCAGTTTATCGATCAGGTTACCGTACGACAGACCGCTTGCCTCCCAGAGTTTGGGATACATGCTGATGCTCGTAAAGCCGGGCAGTGTATTGATCTCGTTGAGATAAAATTCATCTGTTTTCTTATCCAGAAAAAAATCCACACGGGCCATGGAACTGCAGCCCAGGGCAAGATAACCTTTGATTGCGGTTTGCCGGATCAAATCAGCCAGCGGCGCGGCGATGCGGGCCGGTATTTCCGGTACGGCACCGTTGGGGTCAATATATTTGGCTTCATAAGAATAAAATTCATGCCGGGGAATAATCTCCCCCAGTATAGAGGCGGCGGGGGCTTCGCTGCCCAGTACCGCGCACTCGATTTCCCGGCAATCAACGGCCTTTTCGATTATTGCCCGCAGGTCAAACTGCAGCGCAAAATCCACCGCTTCCGGGAAATGTCTTTTTTCCTTTACTTTTTTTACTCCGACCGAAGAACCGGTGCACACCGGTTTGACAAAAAGCGGCATTCCGAGCTTAGCTACGGCCTCCTCCATGATAGCGGCCCGATTCTCCTGCCACTGTTGTTTATTTACCGTTAAAGAAGGCACCACCGGAATGCCTGCCTCGCGCAGCAGCCTTTTGGCAACATCCTTATCGATGCCCACGGCGGACCCGATGATATCGGCTCCTACATACGGCACCATCGCCAGTTCCAGAAGTCCCTGCAAAGTACCGTCTTCGCCGAATGTGCCATGCAGAACGGGGAAAACTATATCGACTATTACCGGATCCCCTTTGTTCTCCATATCGTAGAGGTACAATTTATTGTTCTGCTCAAAATGATTGACCAGCCATTTCCCTCTTTTGTTCAAGGCGAGAACTTTGCCGAAATCATAATGCGGAATTATTTCCGGCTTTTCCTGCACATACCATTTGCCGTCTCGATCGATGCCGATCGCGATTACATCGTATTTATTGCCGTCCAGAGCGGCAATTACCGATGCCGCCGAACAAAGCGAAACATCGTGTTCGCCTGATCGTCCACCGTATAACACGCCGATTTTTACTTTTGCTGACTGCCCCTGCATGATTTACCCTCATTAATAATATTGATAATACTGCCAAATTTTTTTATAGCTATACGCCGCAACCACTGAAAATGTCAAATATTTTTGCAAAAACCAGCCAATTACTCTGTCATTTTAGACACATTGTTGACAGCTCCCGATCCGATGCATATAATACGTCCTGATTTTACCCGTAAGGTGCTTTCATGGTTCGCTATTTCAATAAAGAGCAGCTGCCGCTGGCCCAAAAAGCATTTACCGATGCCGAAAAACTGGTTTCCCGCCATTTCCGGATAAGCGAGGAACAGTTGAAAAAAAACAGGTATGATGTAAAAACGCTTGCTTATTTGGAGCCGGATGAAATAAAAGAAGGCGCTTTTGCTCATTTATGCAAATATGCTTACGCAAAGCAGGACAGTCCGGCGGCAAGCAAGAAAGATGAATTTGATTTTTACAGCATCTGCCTGCAGGATAATACCATCCTTGATGCGGTGGAAAGAGCCAATCCCTTCATCAAGTTTAGCCCGTTGATGCTGTATATCGCCGCTCATGAATTGATTCATGTTTTGCGGTTCAGCAACGGCGCGATTGATTTCGGGGCATCTCCGGAAAAAAAGGATCAGGAAGAAATTATTGTCCATAATTTAACCAAAAGCGCCCTGCAACCGGTCAAGCACCATGATTTGTCCATAGTATTAGACTGTTTCAGCAACAGTTTTAAAATCTGCGATTGGAATTAGTATTAAGGGAGGAGGTTTTTTATCATGCCTATTTATGAATATAAATGCCGGAAATGCGGCAGACAATTTGAAGCGTTTCAGGGAATCACCGACCCGGAATTAAAAAGCTGCAAATTCTGCAAGGGAAAAGTAAGCAAGCTTATTTCCTTGTCTTCGTTCAGCCTGCAAGGCTCGGGATGGTACGCAACAGATTACGGTGGAAAGAAAATCCCGTCCACTTCCGCACCGGCAAAAGAAGCGGCAACTGATAAACCGGCGGATACCGGCGATACGGCAACGGCCGCCCCAGCGGCAACCGACAGCAAAAAAGATTAGTAGCGGTTCATCAGAACCATTCGGCAGAAAGGCAGCGCCCCAAGCGCTGCCTTTATTATTTTTGGACGGAATTATTTGCGGGTAAAGCTTTTTCGGCAAATAAATCATTGAAAATAAGGCTGCAGTTCGCGGCACAGTTCTTCCGGGACGACCGGACAGATGCTTTCATTGTGCAATTTTTCAAAATAGTTGATGTCACTCGTGCCCAAAGGGTTTACGACAAACCGCGGTACTATTTTGCCCTGCACCCATAAATTGTCGTCATTGATCATCGGAGCATAAAACGACATGTTGAAACTCATAAAATTATTTACATATAAATAACTGAATATTCTTGCTAATCCTTGCAGAAGTTCTTCAAAATTTGCTTCCGTCAACTCAAAAAAAGATGTTTTTTCCTGAAAAATAAAATCAATCTCCCCCGCCATGCCCTTGGGGGCGAAGCTGACCAGCCAGCTTATCGATCCCGTGGAGGCAATAAATCTCTCCTGTGCTTCTTTTTCCAGTACGATTAAATTACGCCATAAATTGCCTCCCGAGGCTTCCGCGTATTGTTTGGCACTGCCCAGAAGACGCCGCATATAGTTTGTGGGCTTTGCACCCAATATTGTCTGCAGATGCGGATGAATCATCCCCCCGCCGGCCGGCGGCATATAATTCCAATTGATGGAACAGTATTTATAGCCGAGTTTCATTTCCGCCATGCGGTGGAAATAATCACCGCAGACTTTAAAACCGTTTTGCAGAAAAGCCGGGGTCAGCTCATTCAACGGAACAAAGTGCCGCAATGAGAAAATTGCTACTGTATTATACTGGTCATAAGGAAAAGCATTGGGAAAAAGGCAGGCATCGCCCCGTTGAAATTTTCCGGTGGAAATAATATCCGGAGTAAATTTCGGCGTCAGTTTTTCAAAGAGATGAGGACAAAAGGGGCACAAAGATTCCGGCGATTTTTCCAGCAGCGAGGCTATTTCCGGTTTTTGCGCCAGGCGCAGCCGATAGGGCAAAATACGGCTGGAAACACCGGTTGTTTCGTCGTAGCGCACTTCAAAAGAAACCTGTTTCTCCTGAAAATCATGGAAAGGATCGAGGTAACGTCCGACGGTAATTTCTTTTTTGAACCCCAGTTCTTTCATCAATTCTCCTTCCCGGCGGCGGACGTTTCCGGTTTTAGTTTTTGGGCGTTTTTCAGATTTTCGATCAGAAAACGGTCGACGCTCTGCTGCTCCAGATTCCCCTGCAGATGCTCGTTTAAAACAGCCAATGGAATTTCCATGCGGGCGGCGCTTTTATGCCCGCCGCCGGCACCGTATAATCCAAAAGCTCTTTGGGCCAGCGCTCCGCAATCCTGCCGGTAGCCGTCGCCGCGAAAAGTAATAATAAGGCGGTCTTCCACGATACCGGACACCACGACATAATAAGTCCCGATCAGGCGCAGATAAAAATCGGCAACCTGGACACACACGTCCGGGCTTTCTATTCTTCCTAAAAAGCAAATACGCCGGTCGCGAACATTATGCATGTGATGATAAGCATGGTCGAAATATTTCAGATAGCGGACGGGTGTTTGATTGAGCTCGATACGGCGGATCAACTGCATATTGGCGTATTTCAGATGGTAAGTATAAGCGCTGATGTCTTCGGCAATGGTGTCGCGGTCGAAATTACCTGTATCCGTCTTGATCCCGTAAAGGAGGGCCGTATGCAAATTGCGGGGAATCTTCACGCCCGCACAGAGCAGGTATTCCGTCATTATGCTGGACAATGCTCCGTAGCCGGCACGGACATCCTCCACCGGAGCCGACCAATCACCCGTGCGCGGGTGATGATCAAAAACAATATGCGGGTACAGGAAACTGAGCATGCCGCTAAGAAAAGAAGGTTGCGCATCAAGAATGGCCATCAAACGGTAGGCAGATAAGTCCACCTTATTAATCAGATGAATATTAATCCGCATGGAAAAGATAAAATCATAGTTCTGCTGCCTGTTCAACGGTTCCGTGGATGCGATGATGCTTCTGGCCAAACCGCGCGTTCGCTGCAGCAGTTCGCGGAGGGCCATCGCCGAGGCAATGGCGTCGGGGTCGGGGCTACCGTGCATCAGCAAAAGGAGAGAGTCATCCGGCAGAACGATATTCATCAGCCTTGCCAGAATTGATTCCGTTTCCCTTTTGATGAGAATCGATTCTTTTCTCATGAATCAAAAAACTGCCCGCTTATTCATTCAGAAAACAAAAATCCTGCCGGGGTGATCCGCAACAACTTCGCCGACAACGGCCGCCGCTCCGATTCCGGCCCGATGCATTTTTTCCACCAGGTTTGCCGCCTGTGCCGCGGGCAGGCTGCAAAAGAGACCGCCCGCCGTTTGCGGATCAAAGAAGACATCCAGCAGCCAGGCCGGACAGGTAGCGGCGGCTTCAATCTGCGCAATCCGGAAACTTTTATTACGATAAAGACCGCCGGGTACAAATCCTTCTTCGACCAGCGTCTTGAGTCCGTTAAAAACGGGAACCGCCGCCGAGTCAATACGCAAACCGACAGGCTCTCCTTCGATCATTTCGCAGGCGTGACCTAAAAAACCAAAGCCGGTAATATCGGTACAGGCATGAATATTTCCGTTTTCCACAAGCAATTCCGCCGCCTTCTTGTTAAGACTGGTCATGGCGTCAACTGCATTTTGCAGAAGCAAAGAATCAACCGCATCGCCTTTCAGCGCGGTGCTCACAATGCCGGTGCCCAGCGGTTTGGTTAAGACAAGGCGATCGCCGGCAACGGCGCCGTGGTTGAATAAAACCCTTGCCGGATGGATCAAGCCGGTTACCGCAAGACCGTATTTGATTTCATTGTCTTCGACGCTGTGACCACCGATCAGCAATGCTCCCGCCTCGCGTATTTTATCCAGGCCGCCGCTCAGGATCTCCCGCAATATGCCGATGTCCATTTGCTTGACCGGGAAGCAAACGATATTCATTGCCGTCAAAGGTTTACCGCCCATCGCATAAATATCGTTGAGCGCATTAACGGCCGCGATCCGGCCGAAGGTATAGGGGTCGTCAACCGTCGGCGTAAAAAAATCAACCGTCTGGACCAGAGCCATTTCCGGGCTGATTTTATAAACTCCGGCGTCTTCCGCATGCTCGATGCCCGTAATCAAATTCGGGTCGGTAAGCAGCGGTAAATTACGCAATGCCTCCTGCAGGTCACCCGGACCTATCTTACAGGCTCAACCGGCGCCGTGAACTGTTTCCGTCAACCTGATAGTTTTTTTCTCTTCCATTGTTTCTCCGAATAATTGTCCGGATTAATTTGCCACCGGATTGTTTTATTTTTAGCACAGACGACTATATTTTCCAATGGGAATTGCGGATTTTCTTCCCGCTTCCCCCGGCGTATATCTTCTATTTTTGATTGATTTCTTCACCATAATAAGTTTAAAAGAAAACAAGGAATAAAAAAAGAGGCCCATAAATGACTATCCGTTATTACAGCACTAATCGTAATTTAAAAAATGCTGCGGGAATTAACCCTTTCACCGGCACTGTTTCATTTAAAGAGGCGCTGATCGCCGGACAGGCGCCGGACGAAGGCCTATTTGTACCCGACTGCATCCCGCAACTTTCTTCGCAAGACATTCTAAATCTGAAAAACAAGCCTTACTGGGAAACGGCATTACTTGTAGCCAAAACATTCCTCGGGGACGAGTTTTCACCGGAAGTTTTAACGGCCGTTGTCAAGGACGCCTATAATTATCCGGTGCCGCTGGAAGAAGTATACGAAAGAACATACGTCATGCGCCTGGATCAGGGACCGACGGCGTCTTTTAAAGATTTTGCCGCGCGCATGATGGCACGGCTGATGAGCCACTGCCGTCCGCCGGGGGAAAAACTCAATATTCTCGTGGCCACGTCCGGCGATACCGGCAGCGCCGTCGGTGAAGCCTTTAAAGGCGTGGCGGGCATCGATGTCACCATTCTTTACCCGGCTGAAGAAGTGAGTCTGCGGCAAAAAAAGCAGCTTGATACAATCGGCGATAATGTCCAGGCGCTTTCCGTGCATGGCAAATTTGACGATTGTCAGAATCTGGTCAAACAGGCATTCTCCGATAACGGCCTGGCAAAATTTAACCTTACTTCAGCCAATTCCATCAACTTCGGCCGGATTCTGCCGCAGATGGTTTATTACATCTACGCCTATGCACAACTTGCCTTGCCCGATGAGCAGATAGTATTTTCCGTGCCTTCGGGGAATTTCGGCAATGCTCTGGGCTGCGAATACGCGCGACGCATGGGCTTACCCGTGGTCAAACTCGTCATGCCGACTAATGAAAATGATGAATTCCCCGGTTATCTGAAAACGGGGACTTACCGGAAAGTCACCCCGTCGCGGGCTTGCATATCCAATGCCATGAATGTCGGCCATCCCAGCAACCTGGCCCGCTTTTTTGAGTTATACGGCGGCACCGTGGATCGTGCCGGCGTTGTCCACCGTTATCCCGACATAGAAGAAATGAGAAGGCACATTTTCTCGGTAAGCGTCACGGATAACGAAACCAGACAAACAATTAAAAATGTTTATGACCGCTACCGGACGGTTTTGGAACAGCATGGGGCGGTCGGCTGGGCGGGATTGGAAGCATACCGCAAAATTTCCGCCGACCGTCATTTGGCCGTATCGCTGGAAACAGCGCATCCCGCCAAGTTCCCCGAGGAGATCGAAAAGCTTCTGGGATTTACCCCGGAACTGCCGCCCAACATGCAGGGCATAGACGAGAGAAAAGGCGGCGCCGTTGCCATGACCAACAGCTATGACAACTTTAAAAATTACCTGCAGAACAATTTAAGAATTAAAGAATAGCGGCAACACGGCGCAACCCTGGCGGCCCGAACGGCTATTGACAGCTTTTTATCTGCAGGAAAGTCCTGCGGCGATTGCGCATTGCCGTCAGCGCAGGGCAATAACCAGCTTTGTAGCGCCACACTGCAAAAAATTGTTTTTAAAGAAATTTGATAATGGCCCCTGATGATCTTATCTTCAAAACTTTTTCCATTGACGGCATTCCCGTCATTTCCGGCCGGAAAAATAATTTTGCCGCCGGTCCGCTGATGATATTTCTGCATGCTTTTCGGGACACAAAAGAATTTTTCATTGCGGATATGAAATTCTTTTCGCAGCATGGATTTTTTACTATTTCCCTCGATAATAGAAATCACGGCGAAGAAATGAAGTCCCTTTTGATGTTTTCTGTAAAGAAGACGGTCGTTTCAATATCGTCAAAGTGCGCAGCATCGTCAATACAACATCCTACGACGTTCCCCTGATCATTTCTCATCTTGCCCGCGACTTCACTTTTACAAAAATCTGTCTTTACGGAGTTTCTTTGGGGGGCTTCATTGCCTTTAAGGCATTGACTCTCGATGACCGCATCGATTATGCGGCCCTTTTTCTCAGCTCGCCTTACTGGGATGACATCCCGTCTTCCAGATTCTTTTTAAATAATGAAGCCGTTAACAAAGAGCTTAAATCTTTTGCGGAGCAAAACAGCCCCGTGCAAAGGAAAGAAATTCTTCTGAAGAAAAAAATACTCCTGCAAATAGGCACGGAAGATCAGCATTTTAATATTGAAAAATTAAAAGAATTTGTCAGCTACATGAAAGCCAGCAACAGCTTTGATTATTTTGAATATCCAGTCAGACATGAAGTTACCGACGAAATGAAAACCAGGGCAAACGCCTGGATTCTGGAAAAATTATCCTGATTACCGACGATTGCCCGCATCAACACCGGTTTTTTCCGGTGCCGGTTAATGTTTCTCGTCTTCTTTTTTGGCGGGTTGATTAGCGGCTTCATTGTCGCTATTAACAGATTTTTTAAAATTTTTAATACCCCGGCCCACGCCTATCCCAAACATTTTTCACCTCATTAATGTATTTTTTATTAAGGCAGCCTCAGGTGGACCACCTGACCTGACTTGCCAAGGCTTTCCATGGATTTTCCTTTAAACATCAGCGTAATGCCGCCGGCATTACCGATATCTATTTCAAAGTGGATCCCTCTGCGTTTAATTTCGTCTCCGGGCTGCAGGAGGGCTTCCTGGGGCGGATTCTGGTCTATTTTCATGCGTATCCAGGTTTCTTCAACCGCTTTAATCACCAGAACATCGGCACCTTCACTCATTGCCGCCGGCCTTGTGTCCTCCCGTCCGGAAACATTTTGCTGCGCGACAACTACCGCCTGTGGTTCGCTTTTTTGCTGCGGCAGCACCGGATTCAGCGGCGTTTGCTCCTTTACTTCCGCGGCAACAGACGGTGCCGGCTCCGCAGGATTCAAGGATTCATTTACCGGAGCATTGGGCACGGCTGCCGTTGCGCTTTGCTGACCGCCCGCAACTTCCGGCGCGGGCGGCGGCTGGCGGAAAAAAAAGAAACCGGCAGCGGCAGCAATAATTACAACTACCGCGACGCCGGCATACACCTTATACCGGCGGGGTTTTGCAAGCAGTGTCTGTTTTTTCTGAACCGTTTCCGGCGTCTTTTGCGCCTCGGCGTCTTTCAGGGCTTGGAGATAAGCTTCATAACTATCCAGGATCGGTTTGCTGTCCAAACCCAGCGTCCGGGCATAGGTTCTAATGAAATTACGGGCATAGAGCGGCACGGACAGCGCCTGAAAATCTCCGTTTTCTATCGCCTCCAGGTTAACCGCACTGATCCTGGTAATGGAGATAACATCCTTTATGGTCAACCCCAAAGCTTCTCTTTTGGCCCTGATACCCACAAAATCTTTTGCAACAGTCTTTTCTTCAGCCATGGATTTAAGGATCGCCGATAAAAATATTTACTAAAATTGCTTAACATTAATTCCCGCTTAGCGCAACTTTTTAAAAAGAACGCCGCTGGTTATTTTAATCCTTTATATTATTGCCGAATTCTATTACAAGCACCGCTGAAAAATTACGAAAACAGGGGTAAACACACAATGATGCAGCTGAAAAACTTTGCCGTCGTTTTAGCCCACAGGGCCGGTGAATTATTGATGCAGAAACTGGATGAATCACCGGATGTCCAGTACAAGGGAGATATTAATCTGGTCACGGAAGCCGATAAAGCATCAGAAAATTTAATTATGCAGGAAATCAGGCGCACCTATCCCGATCATGGTATTTTATCGGAAGAATCTCCGGCCGTGCTGGACGGCTCGCCTCTGCGCTGGATCATTGACCCCTTGGACGGTACGACCAATTATGCCCACGGCTATCCCGTTTTTTGCGTTTCCATTGCGCTGGAAAAAGACGGATTAGTAATTATGGGGGTTATTTATGATCCGACGCGCGGGGATACCTTTGTGGCCCTCCGCGGCAAGGGAGGTTATCTGAATGGGAAAAAACTTGCCGTATCCCGTACATCTTCCCTGAACCGCAGCCTGCTGGCAACCGGTTTCCCCTACGACATCCGGGAAAGCGAGGAAAATAATCTGAACTATTTCAGTGCGATGTCCAAAAAGGCACAAGCTATCCGCCGTGCCGGGGCAGCGGCGCTGGATATTGCTTATGTTGCCGCCGGCCGGTTCGACGGCTTCTGGGAATTGAAGCTGAAGCCCTGGGATACGGCCGCCGCCTGCCTGCTGATCGAAGAAACGGGGGGAAAAATAACCGATATATGCGGCCGGCCATGGACGCTCCTCTCCCCGCATCTTCTTGTTTCCAACGGTTTGATTCACGAACAAATGCTGGCTGTCTTTAGAAAAACCGCCGCCGTTTAGCGCTTTTGCAGTTTTCTGATTAGGCTGGTATTATCGCATCAATCCGTACTATTGAATTCGCTGGAGCCTTGCGGTGCGACCTGCTCCGTGCTTCTCTGCCCGAGCAAAAAGCGGACCGACCAGCCAGGCACCGAATACCCTGGCGCCGGACCGGCAGAAGGCGTTTCTTGCCCGCGGTTCCCGCCGCAACCAGGTATTTCTCTTCTCCACAATCTGCAACTCTTTATGGTATTTGGCCTGATCATAGATATAAATGCCCATACCCATGGCCTTTAACCGCCAGTCGGCGGCCTGAACAAGCGGCACCGCAAGGAAAAGCAGGGCAGTCAGAAAAAAACGGCCTTTGCCTTCATCTTAAAGCGCTCTTTTTGCAAACGATTATCAAACAAGAAAAAACGGTTGGTACACAGAAATGAAGTTACTCGTTGCCCTGAAAAAGATTTGTAAAAAACTTTTCCTTATTCTTGGGATAATAAAGGTCCCCCTCATAATCAACAATTAATTTGCCGTCCAGATGGTCAATTTCGTGCTGGACAACACGGGCGACATAATCCAGGTATCTTTTATTTATTTTTTCCCCCTTGGCATCCAGGGCACGGACTTTAATTTCCGGAAAGCGGCTGACTTCCACCTGGATTTCCGGACAGGATAAACACCCTTCATTCATTTTGACTTTTTCGCCGCGGGCTTGTGTAATGCGGGGATTAACCAGGACCTCAATATCATCCGGCTGCAGTTTGCCCTTTTCACCAATATTTTTGACCCGGAAGGCGATTATCCTTTTGTTGATGCCGATTTGGGGAGCGGCAAGACCGGAGGCGTCATCCCGCCCCAGAAAAGTATCGGTCAGCGCCTGGATGGCACTGCGCCCTTCCTTATCCAGGGGATACGAAACTTCGGAAGATTTTTTCCGCAGCACGGATGCATCTTTTTCATTTACGCCCTCTTCATTCCATAAGGTCAAAACTCTGCTTTTGGCCATTAATCCTTCACCTTAAACGCGCTTTGCCGTATCGTATAACATCTATACCGCGTAATTTCAAGGAATTGTAGCTTGCAATAACCGCCCTTCTTTTGCTAAACAGCTAATAAAGCCATCAGGTAGCAGGTAAGGTTTGACATTTGCTTAATCAATTCATCACCAAAATTGCACAGAAAGAATTTTCCCGTGCACTGAAATTTTCGGAAGGCATGCCGCCCGCTTTACCCTTCTGTAACGACGATAAAAAACGCCTGCTCTATATTCATATCCCTTTTTGTCCGGAGCTCTGCCCCTACTGCTCCTTTCACCGGGTGCGCTTTGAAGAGCAGCCTGCCCGGCAATATTTTGCCGCGCTGCGCAGGGAAATCAAACTCTACCAGGAAAAAGGCTACACTTTCCGTGGAATTTACGTCGGGGGTGGAACTCCCACCGTTTTAATGGACGAATTGGCTTCTCTGCTGCAAGACGCCCGGCAGACATTCCCCATCCGGGAGATATCAGTGGAAACAAATCCCGATCATTTGACAGCGGAGAACATTGCCGCTCTTCAGCAAGCCGGGATCAATCGTCTGTCCGTCGGCATTCAGACTTTTAATGACGATCTTTTGAAAAAAATCGGCCGTTATGAAAAATACGGCCGGGGTGAAGCAATTGCGGCAAAACTAAAGCAGGTTCAGGGATGTTTCGACACAATCAATGCAGATATGATTTTCAATTTCCCCACCCAGACTCAACAGATGCTGCAGGACGATTTAAATATCCTGCGGGAACTGCAAATGGAACAAATAACCTTTTACCCTTTGATGGTTTCCGCAATCACCCAAAACCTGATGGATAAAACAATCGGCAAAGTTGATTTCACCCGGGAAAAAAGATTATATAAGCTGATTATCCGGCGCCTGGAGAAAGATTACAATTCTTCTTCGGCATGGTGCTTTTCCCGAAAGAAAAGCAAAAAAGCGCTGCTGGACGAATATGTCGTGGACTACGATGAATACGCCGGTCTGGGCAGCGGAGCCATCGGCTACCTGAAAGGAACTTGTTACGCCAATACTTTTGACATCAGACATTATACCGCCTTGCTGGAGGAGGGCAAACTGCCGCTCGCGGCGGCGCGGACGTTTGACCGCCGGGATCAGATCCGCTACGATTTTCTAATGAAATTGTTCAGCACGAAAATCAATATAGCGCAAATGGAAGAAAAATATGACGGGAAGTTTTTAAAATCGCTGTGGCGGGAAATGATCGCTTTTATCATGGCCGGCGCATTCCGCTACTTTCCGCCTACTTTGCACTTAACGCCGCGGGGACGTTATTACTGGGTGGTCATGATGCGGGAATTTTTCATTGCGGTGAACAATTTCCGGGATTTTGGCCGCAAAAAGGCCGGCATTACTTAGGTTGCACCGGGGGTACCACATGGACGAAAAGAAAAAAGCATTATTAAAAAGCCTGCCCAAGATCAACGAGGTATTGCTCCTCTTGGAGAAGAACGATGTTTATGCACTGGCACCGCGCGAAATTATCAAGGAATTGACGCAAAGAGAAGTGCAGAAACTGCGGGAAAAAATCGTCACTGCGGCGGCAAAACAAAGCGCGACAACAATCCCCGCTGCGGATATTGTTGCAAAGGATGTCGAGAAACTGATTCAAGGACTTTACCGCTACCGGCTGCGGCGGGTAGTCAACGCCACCGGCGTCATCCTGCACACGAACCTCGGGCGCGCGCCGCTTTGCACGGAGGCGATGCAGCGCATCGCCGAGGTCGGACGCGGCTATTCCAATCTGGAATTTGATCTGGCCAAAGGCGAACGCGGCTACCGTTACGACCATGTGCGGGAAATAATTTGCGTTCTCACCGGCGCGGAAGATGCTTTGATCGTCAATAATAATGCAGGGGCCGTTTTGCTTGTGTTAAATACCTTAGCCGAAAGCAAGGAAGCCATCGTTTCCCGCGGCGAGCTGATTGAAATCGGCGGGGAGTTTCGCATTCCGGAAATCATGAAGAAAAGCGGTGTGCTGATGCGGGAAGTGGGAACGACCAATCGCACCCGCCTTGCGGATTATGAAAAAGCTATCGGCGCCGCCACCGGACTTATTTTAAAAGTCCACACCAGCAATTACCGTATTGTCGGCTTCACCGAAGAAGCCGACATTGTCTCACTCGTTGCTCTGGGGGAAAAAACCGGTGTTCCCGTCATGGATGATCTGGGCAGCGGTTGCTTGATTGATCTTGCACCGTACGGCTTGCAGCATGAACCGACGGTGCGCGAAGTTTTGGCCACCGGCGTGGACGTGGTAACTTTCAGCGGCGATAAACTATTGGGCGGCCCGCAGGCCGGTATCATTGTCGGAAAAAAGGCACTTCTGGCGCAGATCAAAAATAATCCCCTCAACCGGGCGTTGCGCATCGATAAATTCACGCTGGCCGCCCTGGAGGCGACCATGATCCAGTACCTCAACCCGCAGCAGGCCGTCAGCCGGCTGAGGGCTTTGCAGGCGCTCACCGAACCGCGGAGCGCCGTGAAAAAACGCGCCTCCCGGCTCATCACCAAGCTGCGCAAGGCCAAGCTGGATTCGCTGGAATATTCCCTCAAGGAATCTTTTGCGGCGGCGGGTGGCGGATCGCTGCCCACGGAAAAAATTCCCACTTTTGTCGTCGGGATAAGAAATAAAAAAATGTCGGCTTCCCGGCTCGAAGCGGCGCTGCGCCGGGTGGAATTCCCGGTTATCGTACGGGTTGATCAGGATGAAATTCTGCTCGACTTAAGAACAGTATCCGCAGATGAGTTTGACTTCATCATCGAAGGCCTGCGCCGCTGCTGCGCCGATTAATCCGCATCTGCCGGGCAGATGCCGAAAAATAAAAACCGGCAGGTTCGTTCGTCCCGGCCGCTGGCTTTTCATAAAAATTATCCCGTCCTGCCCTTGTGTTTCAAGGTTATCGGACACAAATTCCGCTTTCCGCGCAGTAGTCATCAATGAAAGCAGCGTTGTGCCGCGTCGTGATGCAAACATAGGATGTATTTCCCTTGAAAAAGACAAGGCAATATTCTAATCTCTCCCCTGAATATGAAACCTCAAAGAGGAGCTCTTAAAATATCCGCCTTGCTTCATAGGCTGCATTGCAGATATTTTAAAAACATTTATGCCCGCTGAAACGAATTCCGGCAATTCCGCATCGCAATCGTTTACGGTCAACCGCAGTCAAAACGGGCAGCGGCTCGATATTTTTTTGGCGCAAAATGATTCCACCCTCTCGCGCTCACAGGTCAAGCGGGCAATTGAGGAAGGCGACGTGCTGGTCAACGGCACCTCTCCGAAAGCCGGTCAGCGGCTGAAAGAGGGCGACATAATAATTCTGCGCCGGAAGCCGGCAAGGGAGCCGGTCGCTGTCCCGCAGGAAATTCCCTTGAGCATCATTTATGAAGATGCGGCTGTTATCGTCGTGAACAAGCAGGCGGGCATGGTTGTGCATCCGGCACCGGGCAGCTACGACCAGACACTGGTCAACGCCCTGCTTTTTCATTGCCGTGATCTCTCCGGCATCGGCGGCGTTCTGCGTCCCGGAATAGTCCATCGCCTGGATAAAGGGACTTCCGGATTGCTGGTAGCAGCCAAGTCCGATGCCGCGCACCGCATCCTGGCGGCTCAGTTTGCAAGCCATGATCAAGTCTATAAAACCTACCGGGCGCTGGTCTGGGGCGACGTCAAAGGCAATCACGGTGAAATAATATTGCCGGTGGGCAGACACCCGGGTGACCGCAAAAAGATGTCTACAAAAAGCAGGCGGGGAAGAGACGCGCTTACTCTATGGACGGTACGGGAACGCTACGGCGTGGCAACATTGCTCGACGTGGAAATCAAAACCGGCCGCACGCATCAAATCAGGGTGCATCTGGCGGACCGGGGTTATCCCGTTGTCGGCGACACCGTTTACGGCAACGCCGCGAAAATCAATACCGTCAGGGATGCCGCCTTAAAAGCGCGGATCAGGTCGTTAAACAGACAGGCGCTGCATGCAGCCAGACTTTCTTTTTTACACCCCGCCAGCGGGGAGAGGGTCTTTTTTACGGCGGAAATGCCGGAAGATATGGCCGGACTGTGCCAAGCATTACGGGAAGCGGCGCCGGCGGAAAAGATGAAAAAATAATGTTTACTTTCGAGCGAAATAAATCCCTCTTATACCTGCAGTCATCTCTTTTAAAAAATTGCGATTTTCTTCTCCATGCCTTCTGCACAAGGCAGGGGGGAGTTTCCAGGGCGGATTATGCCGGCCTCAACATGAGTTTCCGCGAAGGGGACGACGAATACAGCGTTCTGCAAAACTGGGAAAAACTGGCGGCGGCCTTCGCCATTCCCATTGCACAATTCCTGGTGGTCAATCAGGTCCACAGTGACGGCATATTCGTCATCGAAAAAAAGGGCAGTTATTTTTCCTCGCGGGCCGAGCTTGACTACGATGCGATCGCAACCGACCGACCCGGTGTGGCGGTTTGCGTCAAGACTGCTGACTGCGTGCCCGTGTTCATTGCCGATAAGGAAAATAAAGTAATTATTAACGTTCATGCGGGCTGGCGGGGCAGCGCCTCCGGCATCACCGCCAAAGCCGTGAGCTTGCTTCGCCGGCATTACCATTCCGCGCCCCGGAATATCCTGGCGGCAATTGGTCCGGCCATCGGCAACTGCTGCTACGAAGTTGATGCCGTGGCCGCCGGCGCCTTTGCCACACAAAATGACAAAGATTATTTTTTGTTTCCGCTCCGGGGAAAAGAAAGATGGATGCTGGATCTACCGGAGGCTAACCGCCGGCAGCTGATTGCCGGCGGCGTTCCCGAAGCGAACATTGATTCCGCCGGTCTCTGCACCGCCTGCCGGCAAGATCTATTTTTTTCCCATCGCGCCTCCGGCGGCGTAACAGGCCGGCAGATCAATTTTATGATGATAAAAGACGAAGCGCCCTGCATCGTAACCACTCTCGACAATAAGGCATTCTGGCGCGAATGAGCCGGAAATTTTCTTTATTGACAGGATTTCTTTTAGGTATTACTAAATTTTAAAAAACGAAGGAGCCGTTTCGATGATTATTGTGACGGGTGGAGCCGGGTTTATCGGCAGTGCGTTCATCTGGAAGCTCAATCAGGAAGGAATTGAAGATATTGTCATCGTCGATCGCCTCGGGACAACGGACAAATGGAAAAACCTGGTAAATCTGAAATTTGCCGAATACGTCCATAAAGACGATTTCCTCAGCATGCTGGATGACGATTGCGTTCCTTTTGACGTGCAGGCCGTCATCCACATGGGCGCATGTTCCGCAACGACAGAGCGTGATGCCGATTATCTCTGGCACAATAATTATCGCTACACCATGGAACTGGCCGAATGGGCGCTGCATAAAAACCTGCGTTTCATCTATGCCAGCTCGGCGGCGACGTACGGCGACGGGACGCGGGGATTTTCCGACGATCACGCTAAAATAAACAGCCTCCGGCCCATCAATATGTACGGCTATTCCAAACATGTTTTTGATCTGCGCGTTTTGCAGCACGCCTGGCAGGATAAAATCGCCGGCATCAAATTTTTCAACGTTTTCGGCCCCAACGAGTATCACAAGGAAGATATGACCAGTGTCGTCTTTAAAGCGTTCCACCAGATCAGGGAAACGGGCCGGGTAAAACTGTTCAAGTCCTATAAGCCGGAATACCCGGACGGCGGACAGCGGCGCGACTTTGTTTATGTCAAGGATTGCGTCAATGTGATCTGGTGGCTTCTGCAGCACCCGGAAATCAACGGCATTTTCAATCTGGGCACGGGTAAGGCCAGCACCTGGAATGATTTGATCGGTGCCGTTTTTGCCGCTATGAATCTCGAAACAAATATTGAATATATCGAGATGCCGGAGGGACTGCGCAACCAGTACCAGTATTTTACGGAAGCAAAAATGGACAAGCTCCGGGCCGCGGGCTGCCCGGTGGCGTTTTCCCGGCTGAAAGATTCCGTGCATGATTACGTGGCAAATTATTTGCAGCAATCCGTCGCGCATCTGGGCGGCGAGGAACAGCAATGAAAAGAGACGTTGTCTGCATAATCCCGTCGCGTTATGAATCCAGCCGGTTTCCGGGAAAACCGCTTGCCGATCTTTGCGGCAAGCCGATGATTCAGCACGTTTATGAGCGTGTCGCCCGGGCAAAGGCCATCCCTTATGTCGCTGTCGCCACTGATGATGAACGCATATTCAATGCCGTAAAAAAATTCGGCGGCAATGCCGTAATGACCGCAGCCACGCATCGTTCCGGCACGGATAGAATTGCGGAAGCAGTGAAAACCATGAATCTGGCGCCGGAGGCAATAGTCGTCAACATCCAGGGCGACCAGCCGATTTTCGAACCGGTCCAGGTGGACGAGGTAATCCAGCCGCTGCTTGATGATCCCGCCCTCAACATGTCCACCTTGATTTATAAGATTATCCTCGAAGAAGAAATAACGCATCCCCATGCCGTAAAAACCGTTTTTGACGACCAGGGCTTCGCCTTGTATTTTTCACGCGCGACGGTTCCCTATGTCCGCAGCAAAAACATGACCGCGGATTATTACAAACATCACGGCATTTATGCTTACCGCCGCGATTTTCTTGATACATTCACCAGTCTCCCCGAAGGCAAACTGGAGCGGCTGGAGGCGCTGGAGCAGTTAAGGGCTTTGGAGCACGGTTATAAAATCAAGGTGGTCATCACGCCGCACGATTCGGTGGAGGTAGATAACGAGCAGGAACTGGAACGTGTGCGGCGGATTCTGCTGGAGAAGAATCCCTGAGGAATGAAAAATACAGGGGCGGTGGGGCAACCCGCCCTTTTTATTTGCCGCCGCCCAGCTCCCGGGAGCGTTTTGTTGCCGCCTCGACCGCGGAAATCAGCGTTGCCCTGATTTTACCTTCGTCCAGCACTTTGAGGCCGGCCGCAGTAGTGCCCGCAGGGGAAGTAACCATATCCTTTAATTGCGCCGGATGTTTGTCGCCCTGCAGGCAAAGCAGGGCCGATCCCAGCATGGTCTGTGCCGCCAGCCGCAGGGACATTTCCCGGGGCAGGCCCATTTGCACACCGGCATCAGCCAGCGCTTCGATCATCAGAAAGCAGTAAGCCGGACCGCTGCCGCTCAGCCCCGTTACCGCATCCATTAACTTTTCATCCACTTCTATGGTAATCCCCACGGCATCAAAAACGACGCGTGCAAGCTTAACATCGGCCGCCGTGGCATTGATTCCTCTGGCTACCGCCGTCGCCCCCGCACCGGCAAGCGCCGGTGTATTGGGCATAACTCTGATGATGCGCACCCCTTTGGCCAAGAATCCTTGCACGAAGCCGGTGGTGATGCCCGCAGCAATGGAAATCACTAACTTTGTTTTATCAACCACACCCGCAATTTCCTGCAGCGTTTGCGCCATGTTTTGCGGTTTTACAGCCAGGATAACGATGCCTGCGTCTTTTACCGTTTCTTGATTTGCCCCGGATACCCGCAATCCCATTTCGGAGTGAATAAAATTCAGCCGGTCGGCGTCGATGTCCGTCACCGTAATATTTTTGCCGGAAATTATTTTACGGGAGACTAAGCCCTGGGCGATGATGCTTCCCATTTTGCCGCCGCCAATGATTGCGATCTTTTTTCTTTTGAGCATTTTCGATCTCCTTCCCTCGCCGTCATTTTTGTGAAGTTATACGAAAGGCGCCCTTATCCTGTCAACACAAATCGGCTCTTTTGTCGTATTCTTCCATTGCATAAATTTATGCTTTTGCTATAGTAATTTCAAAGGAGTCGGCAAATTCATGATTAAAAAAATCATTATTGACCATACAGAAATAGCCTGCTGGGTAAACCCCGAAGATTTCGGCCGGCATCAGCAAAGTTTGATCTTTGTCCATAGTTCCGGCAGCAATCTCCGAAGCTGGGTCTATCAATATTCGCAGTTGCACAAACAATTTAATATTGTGGCCTTTGACCTTCCGGGGCACGGCCAGTCGAGCGGCAGCGGAGAAAAAGAAGTCGATAACTACTGCGTGTGGATCAAGCAGCTCCTCGATGTTTTGCAGCTGAAGAACCCGGTGCTGGTCGGTCAATCACTCGGCGGGGCAATAGCGTTGAAATTTGCGCTGCATTATCCGCAGGCCGTCAGGGGAATCGCGCCGGTGGGCGCCGGAGAAAAAATGCCCGTGAATCCGTCCATTCTGGAAGGTTTAAAAACAAATCGGGATGAAGCCCTGAACTTAATCTGCAAATTCTCGTTAACCAAAGAAAACCGGCCCCGCTTATTCGATGCCTTAAAGACCGGCTTATCCGAATCCAGCGTAGCATCTTTTTACGGCGATCTCACCGCCTGCAACAATCTGGATTTGACCACCGTTGCCGGTAAAATACAAATCCCGGTGCTGCTGATTTGCGGTGCGGAAGACAAAATGACTCCGCCCGATTTTTCCCGCCGGCTGGCCGCCGCCATCAAAGGCGCCAAACTCTGCCTGATCGAGGGCGCAGGTCACGTGGCCATGATGGAAAAACCGGCAGAATTCAACAAGGCATTAAGCGAATTTGCAGCTTCCTTCTCCTAGAAATTATTGTGAGGATTTTATGTTTGTTTTTGATAATTTTGTAATTGCTTTGGCCAAGGTCATTGAAATCGTTTTAACTATTTACATGTGGTTGATTATCTTCCGCGCGGTAATTTCCTGGGTAAATCCTGATCCCTATAATAAAATAGTGATATTCCTCTACCGGGCAACCGAACCGGTGTTAAAACCCGTGCGCCGGATATTGCCGCTGCGTAATACGGGCATTGATTTCGCCCCCGTAATCGTCGTTTTAATCATCGTTTTCTTGCAGTATTTTCTGGTGGAATCACTGATTCAACTGGCCCGGCGCTTATAACAACTGCGAGAAAGGTAATCCTCCTTGACCACGACTTTTCCTGTAAAAGAAAACAAAAACGGTTTAACCTTCGACATCCAGGTAACGCCGCGCGCCGCGCGCGCCGGTATCGCCGGCATCCAGGATAATGCCTTGAAGGTAAAGGTTACCGCGCTGCCGGCGGAAGGCGAAGCCAACGCAGCCTGCATCAGGCTGCTGGCGAAGGAACTCGGCCTGCGAAAGAGTCAGCTGGAGATATTCACCGGCCATAAATCGCGCCGAAAAACCATCCTGCTTAAGGATATCACCAAAGCGCAACTGGAAAAGAAAATAACGGCCGTTTTAGAATAGCAATCCGTTCCGGCCGGGAAACTTCTCAATGGCACAGATCACCAACCAGGAGAACGATAAAGTAGCAAAAGCCGCCGGAGTCGTCAGCATTTCGACCATGGCGAGCCGGATTTTCGGATTTATCCGGGACATGGTAGTGGCCGCCTTTTTCGGCGCCGGTCTTGCTACCGACGCATTTTTCGTTGCTTTCCGCATCCCCAATCTCCTGCGGCGGCTGATCGGCGAAGGGTCATTGACAGTTTCGTTCGTTCCCGTTTTTACGGACTATCTGCACAAAAAATCAAAAGCGGAAGCGCTGGAACTGGCCAATATCGCCTTCACTTTATTATCGATATTTCTGGTTGCCCTCTCCCTTCTAGGCGTCTTATTTTCCCCCCTCATCGTTACCGTAATCGCACCGGGCTTTGTGAAAACACCGGAACAATTCACGCTCGCGGTTTTCTTAAACCGCCTGATGTTCCCGTACATTTTCTTTATGTCACTGGTGGCGCTATGCATGGGCATCCTCAATTCGTTCCGGCATTTTGCCGCGCCGGCTCTTTCACCCGTAATTCTGAACATTTCCCTGATTGTCGCGGCGCTTACCCTACGCGATTTCTTCGCCGAACCGGTCACCGCGCTGGCAGCCGGCGTGATGATCGGCGGCGTCCTGCAGCTGGCCATGCAGTGGCCCTTTTTAATCAAATACGGGATAAAATTTAAATTTAAATTCAACTGGCATCATCCGGGCATCAGACAAATCGCCGTTTTGCTGCTGCCGGCGGCTTTCGGTGCCGCCATTTACCAAATCAACGTTTTCGTCGGAACAATCCTCGCCTCTCTCCTGCCGCAGGGCAGCGTTTCCTATCTCTACTTTGCCGACCGCATCATGGAACTGCCCTTAGGTGTTTTCGCCATTGCTATCGGCACCGCCACTCTGCCCAGCCTGGCGGAACATGCCTCCAAAGGAAAACTGGACGAATTAAAAACAACGATCTCTTTTTCTTTACGGCTGGTGCTATTTGTAACCGTTCCGGCAATGGTGGCGTTGATGGCTCTGAATCTGCCCATCATTTCCGTGCTCTTTCAGCGCGGCGCATTTGATGCCCATGCCGCAATTCTTACCGCCCAGGCGCTGTTCTGTTATGCCCTAGGACTATGGGCCTTTTCCACTATCCGCATTATCACTGCCGCTTTTTACTCCTTGCAGGATGCCAAATGGCCCATGAAAGCAGCCATTATCACTCTCATTGTCAATGTCGCCGCCAGCGTCGCCCTGATGTTCCCGCTGAAGCATAACGGACTGGCGCTGGCCAATTCCCTGGCTTCTATGGTTAATGTCATCATTTTAGGCATCGTTTTGAAGAAAAAAATCGGCATCTTTCTGGACCGCGGCTTTTACTCTTCTACCGGTAAAATCATTATCTCCTCGCTGGTAATGTGGGGAGCGCTCCTGCTCGTCGGCATCATTATTCCCTGGAGCACAAATGCGCCGTTTAAGGCCAGGCTGATTCATCTGATTGTGGCCGTTGCAGTGGGGATGATAACGTATTTCGCCTGTACCTATCTTTTAAAAAGCCCGGAGATTCACAGCATTGTCGGAAAATTGAAAAGAAAATTTAAGCGTTGAGCGGCGGAAGGACAAGGACAAAAATATTGACTTCATCCTGTCAAAATGATAGGGGACTTCGTTCTTAGAGCGGCAAATTTGAAACGAATTTGGGTGCTAAATCATGCTGGATATTAAATATTTAAGGCAGAACCTGGAGCTTGTCCGCAAAAAAATGGCGGAAAGAGGACAGGCCATCGATTTTGACCGTTTTACGGCCCTTGATATTCAGCGCCGGGATATTTTGCTGGAAGTCGAAACATTGCGCAACGAGCGCAACAATGTTTCCAAAGAAATCGGCGAACTTAAAAAAAAGAAAGCAGATGCTTCTGCTCTGATTGCCCGCATGAGCGCCGTTTCCGCCAGAATCAAGGAGCTTGATGAACGTCTGCGGATTACCGAGGAAGAACTCAACGCCTTTGTTCTGACTGTCCCGAATATTCAGCATGAATCCGTAGTCATCGGCCGCGGTTCGGAAGACAACCCGGTTATCCGCAGCTGGGGCGAAAAACCGGCGTTCGCCTTTAAGCCGAAAGAGCACTGGGAGCTGGGCGAAAATCTGAACATTCTGGATTTTGCGCGCGGGGCAAAGATAACCGGCGCCCGTTTCACTTTGTACCGTGGTCTGGGTGCCGCCCTCGAGCGGGCATTGATTAATTTCATGCTGGATCTGCACACCGGCAAGCACGGCTATACGGAAGTGCTGACACCGTTTATGGTCAACCGTGAAAGCATGACCGGCACCGGCCAGCTGCCGAAATTTGCCGAGGATCTTTTTAAAATTGAAAAAATGGATTACTTTCTGATACCCACGGCGGAAGTTCCTGTAACCAACATCTATCGTGAGGAAATACTGGAGGAAAAGAAGCTGCCCCTGTATCACGTGGCTTATTCGCCGTGTTTCCGCTCGGAAGCAGGCTCCTACGGTAAGGATACACGCGGCCTTATCCGCCAGCATCAGTTCAATAAAGTGGAGATGGTCAAGTTCACCAGGCCGGAAAACTCTTACGAGGAACTGGAAAAACTGACAGCCAATGCCGAAGAAGTGCTCAAACAATTGGGAATTCATCACCGGACGGTCAGCCTTTGTACTGCGGATTTGGGTTTCTCCTCCGCTAAAACCTATGATGTCGAAGCCTGGATGCCGGGACAAAATGCGTATCGTGAGATTTCTTCGTGCAGCAATTTTGAGGATTTTCAGGCCCGGCGGGCCTCGATCCGCTTCCGCCGCGAAGAAAACGGCAAGGTGGAATTTATCCACACTTTAAACGGTTCGGGACTGGCGGTGGGAAGAACCGTTGTCGCCATACTGGAGAATTATCAGCAGGCGGACGGCTCTGTTTTGGTTCCACCCGTTTTGCAACCATATTTAAGAGGTATTGACCGGATTACCTTTTAAAAAAATAACATTTAAATATGGAGGGATGGCCGAGTGGTCTATGGCGGCGGTCTTGAAAACCGTTGACCGAAAGGTTCGCGGGTTCGAATCCTGCTCCCTCCGCCAGAAAATTGGGCCTTTTGTTCAACTGACAAAATGACCTTGCATAAGTGACGCTGACCTTGTAAAAGGTCTGTCATCACAAAATGAACGGCCTCAAAAAACGGAGAGATGGCTGAGTGGCCGAAAGCGATCGCCTGCTAAGCGATTGTACGCCCTTTAAAGGTGTACCGCGGGTTCAAATCCCGCTCTCTCCGCCATTTTTATTCGTAAATTTCGATATTCAGCGAATAAATTTCTTTAACCTGCCTTTAACCTTCTTTAACTTTACCATGTGAATACACCTAAAAATTTGAAGTAAAGTTGTCTCTCTTGTTATGCTGATTAGTATTAGCGGGCTGTAATGATGGAAGTTTCTACTTATGCGGTGGGTAAAAGACACCTAAAACCATAAATTTATCACGAAAGCGTTTCATGTTCCCTACGTAAAAATAAACATCCTTCTTAGTAGTATCTGAGATTTCCTCCCATTTTTGTTTGATTTTTTCTAAACAACTTTCTTCATCTTTATATTTCGAACGCCAAAATCGATAAGCTTGTCCTATTTCCCAATCAACAATAGAAAGTCTATGATTTGTGCAATCATTGCATCCGGTACAACGAAAAGAATAATAAAAGTTATAAGGTATCTTTTCTATAGCATCTTTATACTGATTGAAGAAACTTAATTGAGCATAACATGCTTCTCGTGCTTGTACATCTGACTTTGGTTGCTTTTCCCAATTGAAAGAAATGTTTTCTGGTTTTATTAAACCTAAAGAAATATCATTTTCACTTGCATCTCTTAAAACCTGACACATTGATTCTATAGGTACTCTTAATACTATTGATTTTCTTTTTTTCCATTTATCATTTGGCTTAAGTCTTTCAATAACTTTTATTGAATTAGGATCAACTCTAAAGCTTTCAGGTCTTTTATCATCGTTTGCTTTCCAGCAATCCCCTTCAATTATACTATACTTTTTAAATTTTTTATCGTTATCAAGGTCTCGATATGGAATAGGATAGAGACGTATTAATTGATTGTCACT
>CAYYBK010000001.1:0-42933 GCA_964470015.1 uncultured Syntrophales bacterium | reverse complement strand
CCGGTGGCCTGGTGTTTGCCAGCGGCAAGCTTGGTGATTTTTTGCGCGACTGTCGGGGTGCATTGCTGATGGGAGCAACCGCAGGCAATGCTGTTTTGGATATCATCCGCGAAAAAACAAAACAAGACGATTTGGCTGCTGCGGTTATTTATGATGCGACCGCCAGCGAAATGGCCGACAGCGCCCTGGATTGGATCATGGGTTATGCAAACCAGGAAATGCGCCGGGAGGGGAAAAAACTTCTGCCCCGCAGATTTTCCGCGGGATATGCCGATTTTGAGCTGGCCAACCAGAAAAATATCTACCGCTATCTGCAGATGGAAAAATTAGGTGTAAATATTAATCATAACTTTATTCTGCAGCCGGAAAAATCTGTCACCGCGATAACGGGAATCTGCGGGTGAAAGATTAAATGCAGAAAATGTCTTCACGGGAAAGTATGGCAAAAGGGAAGAAAATCGGGTTAACGGTTTACAAGAGAATGCTGGAGAATATCCGCGATGTTATCGTGGTCTGCCAGGACGGGCTGCTTAAGTATGTTAATAAACGTACGCTGGAAATGCTCGGGTATGATGACGAGGAAGAACTGCTGAACAAAGACATTACTGCCATCATTCATTCAGCCGATGCCGAAAAAGTTTTGACCAGCCACCGGCGCCGGCTCCGGGGAGAGCAGTTTGAATCCGTATACGACTTCACGGCTGTGCACAAAAACGGCAATTTAATCCCTGTTGAAATTCGCGTCAATGTCTTTGAGTGGGAGGGAAGACCGGCTACGCTGAACTTTCTCATCGATATAACCGAACGCAAAAGAATTCAGCGGGCTTTGCAGGAATCGGAAAACACCTACCGGACGATTTTTGAAAACACAGGTACGGCGATGGCCATTGCCGATGAAAACAGCAGGACGGTGTTGGTCAATGACGAGATGCAAAAACTGAGCGGCTATAGCAGGGAGGAAGTGGTCGGCCAGGGAATTGACTGGTCGCATTTCGCTGCCCCGCAGGACATTGAGCGCTTGAAAAATTACCAGCAGTTGCGTCTGCAGGATAAATCCCGTGTTCCCCGGCAGTATGAATTTCAAATGATAACGAAAACAGGAGATCTTAAAAATATTTTTATGACGTCCGTCCTGATTCCGGGTACGAGAAAAACTCTGCTTTCCATGATTGATATCACGGGGTTGAAAAAAGCGGAAGCGGCCTTGCGGAAATCCAGCGAATTGTTGCACGAACTCTTGCGCAATTCTTTGGACATAATTGCTGTTTTTAATCAGGCAGGACTTTTCCAGTATCTTTCTCCGTCCCTGACCCGGTTGACCGGTTATCGGGATGCGGAATTGACCGGCCAAAGCTGTTTCGCGTTCATTCATCCCGATGACCTGCAAAAAGTTCAAAATGAATTTACGAAAGTGGTCGCCAGGCGAAACAGCGGCATTCCTAAAAAATTTCGTTTCCGAAAGACAGACGGTTCCTGGATATATCTGGAAGCCTTGGGGAATAATTGCCTGGACAATCCGTCGATTAAAGGCATAATCATTAATGCCCGTGATATAACGGGGCGCAAGCAGATGGAAAATCAGTTGCTGCAGGCGCAGAAAATGGAAGCAATCGGCACACTGGCCGGGGGAATCGCACATGATTTCAACAACCTGCTCATGGGCATTCAGGGGCACATCTCTTTGATGTTATTATCACGCAGGCGAGATGATCCGGATTTTGTCAAGCTGAATAATATGCAATCGCTGGTGCAAAGCGGTGCCGACCTGGCGGCTAAACTGCTCGGCTTCGCCCGCGGCGGCCAGTATGAACTGAAGCCCACCGATTTAAATGAACTGGTTGCGAAGACGGTTAATATTTTCGGCCGGACAAAAAAAGAAATAATGATTCATCAGAAATATCAAAAAAACATTTGGCCGGTGGAAGTGGATCGTGTCCAGATTGAGCAGGTATTGATCAATCTTTATGTCAACGCCTGGCAGGCAATGCCGCACGACGGCGGGGATATTTATGTAGAGACGGATAATGTTGCTCTGAATGAAGTCGATGCTCTTCCACTGAATATCCCCAAAGGAAATTACATCCGGATTACAATTACCGATACGGGCAGCGGCATGGATGAGGAAACCCGTCAGAGAATTTTTGAACCGTTTTTCACCACTAAGGAAAGAGGCCGCGGGGTGGGATTAGGGCTGGCTTCCGCTTACGGTATCGTTAAGGAACATGGCGGTATGATCGACGTGATGAGCGAATTGGGCTGCGGTACAAATTTCAGCATTTATCTGCCGGCCTCTACCAAGCAAATAGCGAAAGAACCGGTTCCCGTAAAAAAAATTATCAAAGGCAATGAAACAATATTGCTTGTTGACGACGAGGCATCCGTTGTTGATGTATGCGGTGAAATGCTGAACAGTTTAGGTTATAACGTCCTGCAGGCCCGCAACGGTAAAGAAGCCCTGAAAATATATGAGATGAATAAGGGCGCTATTGATCTTGTGATTTTGGACATGATTATGCCCGGTTTGTCCGGCAATGAGACTTTTGATGCACTGAAATTGATCGATCCGGAAGTCAGAGTAATGCTCTCTACCGGTTATGTCATGAATGAGCAGGTGAAGAAAATGATGGGCAAAGGTTGCCTGTCTTTTATCCAAAAACCGTTTCTGATGGAGGAACTTTCACTGAAGATCAGGGATGTTTTCGAAAGCAACTGATACGCAGCTGTTTACGGTTTTATCCCGCTGCAATCCGGAGATGTTTTTTCCGCCGATATCTTTAAAAAAGAATCCACTTCCTGGCGCAAAGATGATATAGGTGCAAAAACTGTAAACCATTAACACAGGAGTGATTTCATGAGTAAAAGCGCGGCAATACAAGGTTTATGGAAGAGACGAATTGTCATTCTGGATGGTGCTACCGGCACTGAATTGCAGAAAAGAGGTCTGCCGGCAGGAATCTGTCCGGAATTGTGGTGCCTGGAAAATCCGGGAATCATTAAAGATGTGCATGATTCCTACCGGCAAGCACAAGCGCAAATCATCTATTCCTGCACATTTGGCGCCAACCGTTTTAAACTTTCCCAGTACGGTGCTGAAAAGAATACCTATCAAATTAACCGGGAACTTGTCCGTTTGGCCAGGCAGGCCGTCGGCAATAAAGTACTTGTTGCCGGTGATATCGGTCCGACAGGCTTATTTATTGAACCGTTCGGTGCCCTTGCTTTTGAAGAGGCGGTAACTGCTTACAAGGAACAGGTGCGCGGTTTGATTGACGGCGGTTGCGATCTTATTGTCATTGAAACGATGATTGACATTCAGGAAACCCGCGCCGCCCTCCTCGCGGTTAAAGAAACTGAAAATATCTTTACCATTGCCTCCGTGACATATGAAAAAGACGGACATACCCTAAACGGCACTGACCCGGTGAGCGCGCTGATTACGCTGCAAAGCATGGGAGCCGATGCCGTCGGCTGCAACTGCTCTACCGGCCCGGAGAAAATGCTGGAATTCATAGATCTGATGAAACCATACGCCAAAGTGCCGCTTATTGCCAAGCCCAATGCCGGTGTGCCGCGGCTGGAAAACGGCAAGACCGTCTTTGAAATGGATGCCCGGAGCTTCGGTCTCTGGGGCGCAAAACTTGCAACGGCCGGAGCAAACATGATCGGTGGCTGCTGCGGAACGACACCGCAGCATATACGGGAATTAGCGGACGCCCTGGCTGGCAGCAGACCGGTCTTACCGGTGAGAAAATCTCTGGGTGCTTTGACTTCATCGCGCAGTTACCTGCTTTTCGAAGGAGAAAACCCGCTTTATATTGCCGGTGAGCGGATCAATCCCACCGGTAAAAAAGCTCTGCAGCAGGAATTACTGGAAGGTAAGACGGCAATTATCCGCCAGATGGCGCTCGAGCAGGAAAAACAGGGTGCTGATTTGCTTGATGTCAATGTCGGACAACCCGGTATCGATGAAGCGGCAACAATCAAGGCGGCGATCGGTGTGCTGACGGCAGCAACAAAACTGCCGCTGGTGGTGGATTCCGCAAAAATAGAAGCGATTGAGGCTGCGTTGCGCATTTATCCCGGCAGAATGCTTATTAACTCCATCTCCGGCGAAAAAGAAAAAATGGCCAGACTTCTGCCACTCGCGGCCAAATACGGTGCCATGTTTATTCTGTTGCCGCTTACTGAAGGTGAAATTCCGCATACCTCTGAAAAACGGCGGATTGTTATTGATAATATTTACAGGGAAGCCCGCAAACTAGGATTTACCAAAGATGACTTTCTTGTTGATTGTCTCGTCATGGCGGTTGCCTCCGATCCTTATGCGGCAAGGGAAACGTTGCGAACACTGCGCTGGTGCACGGAAAAGTTTCGCAGCCGTACGATCTTCGGTTTATCCAACGTTTCATTCGGCATGCCCGGGCGCCCCTGGCTTAATGCCGCGTTTTTAGCGATGGCCCAGTTGAGCGGTTTGACGGTAGCCATTGCCAATCCGGCGAGCACGGAGTTCGTAAATATAAAAAAAGCAGGGGATGTTCTGACGGCGAAAGAAAAAGGGGCTTTGAAGTTTATCGAACATTTTTCCGAAAAGCAAAATATTGAACAAGCTGCCGCCCGCGGCGGGGAACTTTCATCTCAGGAGAAACTAGCCAGTGCGATTCTGGAAGGCGATCGGGAAAGCATTGTCCCTCTGATCGAAGCGCTGCTGGCCAAAGGCGTTGCCGCTTCCGTCATTGTTGATGAAGTGATGATTCCGGCGATTATCCGCGTCGGCAATTTATATGAAAAGAAAATTTATTTTCTGCCCCAGCTCATGGCTGCGGCGGAGGCAATGAAAAAAGCGCTCCACCACCTGGAGCCGTATTTACAAAAAGCCGCCGCCGGCAACAAGGGTAAAATATTGATTGCGACTGTCAAAGGGGATATTCACGATATAGGCAAAAATATTGTTGCTTTGCTCATGCGGAACTATGGCTACGCTGTTATCGACTTGGGCAAGGATGTGCCTACCGGCGAAATTATTGCCGCCGTCAAAAGGGAAAATCCCGACGTAATCGGCCTTTCGGCGTTGATGACGACGACGATGGTGAATATGAAAGATGTCATCGACACAGCGAAAGCCCAGGGAATAAAAGCAAGCTTCATCCTTGGCGGCGCCGTCGTTACCGAATCTTACGCCCGCTCCCTCGGGGCCGCTTTTGCCAAGGACGGCGTGGATGCGGTCAGGGTCGTGGAAGAATTAATTAAAAAGTAGGGGCGTTATCCGTGGGGAAATAAACGGGAATGAGTAAGTCCAGACGGAACATGATATCTGCAGTCGCCTTTTCCCTGGCGGTACACATTGCCGCGGTGGTTTTCTTTCTGCACAAAGCCCCGGGTGATATCTGCGTTCCGGAAGCGCTTGATAAAATGAACATGGTATGGGTGACGCTGGAAACCAAGATTAATGACGGTACTGCCGGTAATGATCAGCGGCCATTTGCCATCTTTTCGCAAAAGACGCAGAAACAAATAACCGCGAAAGAAAGGACGGAAAATATAGCCACCCGCCGGGAACAGTTTGGATCGTCTTTACGCGCTGATGTTCCTCAGTTCGCCGTTCTCCCCGGGAATGATGCGCCTGTTGCGCCAGGAGCAGAAGAAGATCGTTACAACTTCTCAAACAGCGTTTCAGTGCCAGCTGCGAGCCTAGCCTTTCCTGCTGTGGCTGAAGCATTTCCGCTTTACCGGGAAAATTTGCCGCCGGCTTACCCGGCAGTGGCAAGGATGCGCGGTTATGAGGGCATCGTTCTGGTGGTGGCGGAAGTATTGCCGGATGGCTGCGTGGGAAATATGAGAATAAAAAAATCTTCAGGACATGACGTTCTGGACCAGTCGGCTATGGAGGCGGTAAAACCCTGGAAGTTTGAACCGGCAAAAAGAGGAGGAAAACCATTTACCGTCTGGGTGGAGCTTCCTATAAAGTTTATTTTGCATGATGATAATTCGCAATCATGACGGACGTTCAAATCATAAAGACACGAGCGGCGGCATCGATACCCGGGCATACAGCAGCTGTAATTTCTACCTTGGAGAGGAGGAATTCTTATGACGATTAGCGAAATGAAAGAAAGACTGGCCGAAATAATATTGGAGAGGTCCTTCAAGTATAGTGATAATCCGCCTTTTACTCTGGCTTCCGGCCGGCAAAGCAATTATTATTTCAATTGTAAACCGACAACGCTTGATCCGGAAGGCATGAACCTGATCGGCACAGTCATATTCGATATGGTTAAGGACGCGAATATCACTGCGGCCGGGGGGTTGACGCTGGGAGCTGATCCCATCGCCAATGCCCTTTCCGTTATCTCCTATCAAAAAGGTAAACCGATTAAATCCTTTATTGTCCGCAAGGACGTGAAGGATCATGGAACCAAAAGCGCCATCGAAGGTAATGTGCAAGCAGGGGAGCTGGTGTTGATCATTGATGATGTTATCACAACGGGCGGTTCAACCATCGCGGCCATCGAGCAGGCGCGTAAAGCCGGGTTAGTGGTCGCTGGCGTTATAACATTGATTGATCGCGAAGAAGGCGGCAGGGAAAATATCGGTCAACACGTCGAAAATATAAGATCAATTTTGACGAGAACCGAAATCATGGCCGTTCGTGCCGGAAAAATGGATGCCAAGGCGCAACGATGAGAAGTTGTTCCGCCGTTCTTTTTTTACTTTTGCTGACCATTGCCCTTTTCTGCACATGCGACTGTGCAGCCAATCCCGGCATTATCCCCGTGACGAAATTTACTGCGCCGGTGCTGCCCGGCGGCATCCCGGAAGGATGGCAACTCGAGAAAAAAACCGGCCGTCCGGTCATGACTATGGAAAAGGACGGCGATGCTTTCTACCTGCGATTGGTTTCCGCAGGCGATTCTTCTTTTGGTGTGCGCAAAGGGGCAAGAGTTGATGTCACAAAATTTCCCATCCTCTGCTGGCGCTGGAAAGTAACCAAACTGCCCAATGGCGGAGATGTCCGCAAATCTTCCACTGACGATCAGGCCCTGCAGGTTTATGTAGCCTTTAAAGAGGCGGGATTACTGGGAATGAATACTCCGGTGATCGGATATATTTGGGACAACAACGCACCCAAAGGATGGCGCGGGAGAAGTAGCCAAATAGGAGGTGACAAGTTACGTTATATAGTCTTAAGAAATAAAACGGACGGCGTTGAGCAGTGGTATACGGAAAGGCGCAATGTTTATCAGGATTATAAAATGCTTTTTCCCGATATCAACGGAGGTGAACCGCAAAGTGCAACCACCGGATTGCAAATATACATCAATTCGCAGCGTACGAAAAGTCTGGCGGAAAGCATGATCGGAGATATGTGTTTCAGCAACGATCCCGCCGAAATTGCGCTGGCGGAAGCAGCTAAAGAACCGGCTTCCAAAAAAATTGCCCGGATGTCGGCAGTTAAGGTGGAGACGGTAAAAAAGCAGCAAAGGACAATCATCGCTTCTCCCAATTGTTTCAGTATCGGCATCGAATTTGATTCGGATTCAACGATTATCGCTGATGATTACCGGGATGCTCTGCGGACGGCCGCCGACTTCCTGCTGAAATATAACGATACGAAGCTGCATATTACCGGTCATACGGATAATCTGGGATCGGCGGAATATAATATGGATCTGTCTGCCCGCCGTGCAGCAAGTGCCGCTGCCTACCTCGTGGAAAAATTCGGCATTGATCCGCAGCGGCTGATTATTCATGGCGCTGGTTTTTCCCGTCCGGTAGCCGATAATAATACGCCGGAAGGGCGAAGACGAAACCGGAACGTTTTGTTCACTAATTGTCCGGAAAATAATTTTAATGCCGGCAACAGATAATTTGCTGTGGCATTATTGCCGGTATTTGATGAGGCGTGCTTTGCCTTTTTGCGGAAGACGAAGCACGCCCTGAATTTTTATTAGGCTTTTTTGAGAATCATGCGGCAGTCGGCAACGGTGGCGCCTTTCCCTTCGGGATGAACGAGCAGCGGATTTATATCAAGTTCTATAATTTCCGGATGATTCACGACGAGGTTGGAAAGACGGATCAGCAGTTTTTCCACTTCGGCAATATCCGCCTTCGGCCGGCCGCGGAATCCGGTAAAGAGTTTATAGCCCTGGATGGAGCGGATCATGCGCATGGCGTCGCTGCGGCCCAATGGCGCCAAACCGAAAATCACATCCTTGAAAAGTTCCACAAAGATTCCTCCCAACCCGAACATGATCAATGGTCCCAACGGCGTACTGTTCATGCCGAGAATCACCTCTTCTCCTGCCGGCGCCATCTTTTGAATCAGGACGCCTTTGAGATCCGCTTTGGGGTCATAATTTTTGGCGTTTTCGATGATTTTCCGAAATGCTGTTTTCGCCTCTTCGGCGCTCTTTACACCTACTACTACGCCGCCGGCATCTGATTTATGCAGAATCTGGGGAGAAACGATTTTCATGACAACCGGAAAGCCCATTTTTTCGGAAATTTCTGCCGCCTCCTTGGAATTTGTCGCCAGTTCCGTAGGCAGGACGTTGAAGCCGTAAGCTTTCAACAGCTTTAATCCGTCCAGTTCGCCCAGTTTTGTCTTATCGGCGGCAAGACATTCTTTAATCAGGGCAGCCGCGCTTCCTTCATTAAAATCAAAACTATATTCGGGCAGTCGTTCACGGTTTACCCATTTGGAAAACCTGTACAGGGCGGCAAATGATTTAGCGGCATTTTCCGGGAATTTATAAACCGGATAACCGTTGGATTGGAGATATTTCACGCCTTCCGAGACGTCGATAATGCCCATAAAACTGCAAAGAATCGGCTTGTGGGACCGTCTGGCCACACGGGCTATGGCTTCCGCTGTGCCCAGAGTGTTTGTCATTGATTGCGGTGTCAGGATCACCAAGGCGCCGTCCACCCCGTTGTCCTTGATGACTGCCTGTAACGCTTTCTCGTAACGATCCGAGGGCGCATCCCCGATTACGTCAACCGGATTGTGCAGATTGGCTGCGGCGGGCAGGCTTTGCGCCAGTTCTTCGATTGTTTCTTTCTGAAAAGTCGCCAGAGTTAAATCGGAAGAAATGGTCATGTCCGTGGCAATAATACCAGGCCCGCCGGCGTTGGTGATGATGGCCACGCGATTGCCGTTGGGAAGCTTGCGCCTTGTTTTGCCCACTTTGCTTTCGTGCTTGTAAGTGAAGGCGTTTGCATAGTCAAATAATTCATCAATCGAATCGGCCCGGATGACGCCGGCCTGCCGGAAAAGAGCTTCGTAAACCGCTTCCGACCCCGCCAATGCCCCCGTATGGGAAGCGGCGGCGCGTGCGCCCGCGCTGGTCCGCCCGGACTTGATGACAAGCACCGGAGTAGGCCGGCTGCCGGAAGTGATTTCCTTGACGGTTTCGATGAATTCAATACCTTTATTGCGCAGCTCTTCCACATACATGACAATTACGGCTGTATCCGGATCATCGTGGAAGTAGCGCAGCAGATCAAGTTCGTTTATGTCGGCCTTATTTCCGATGGAGATGAATTTCGAAAACCCGAAGTCCCGGTCGGCGGCGAAGTCGAGGACGGCTGTACAAAGCGCCCCGCTCTGGGACATAAAAGAGATATTTCCGCAGGACGGCATGCGGGTCGAAAAACTTGCATTCATACTTACAGTGGGCAGCGGGTTGATCACTCCCAGACAGTTTGGCCCAACGACGCGGACTTTAGCTGCGCGGCACATGGCCACAAGGCGGTTTTCGATCTCCAATCCCTCCTTGCCGACCTCGCGGAATCCGGCGGAAACGACGACTATTCCTTTGACTCCTTTGTAGATGGAGTCCTCGACCGCCTTAAGCGCCGCTGTTGGTGGTACAATGATGATAGATAAATCAATATTATCGGGAATATCCCTTACAGTGGAAAACGTCTTGACGCTCAGCACCGACTTGGCAGCCGGATTGATGGGGTAAATCGTTCCTTTATATCCGCCTTTGAGAATGTTGGCGAAGATATCATGTCCGACTTTCCCGGGGGTGTTTGATGCTCCAATGATAGCGATGGATTCGGGTGAAAAAATTGCATCTAATGAATTCATGTTTCTTTCCCTTTCTTGATCAGCTGTATTTTAAAAAAAGTCCCGTAGATAAATATTGATTATTGAATGCCCGCCCCTACTTCTATGAATAATTATGTCGTATAGAACGTATCAGTGTCAAGCGTAAAGTAAAAAGTCGGTACCGGCCGGCGGGCAAAAAGGAACGGCGGAACTTTAATGACGATTCAAATTTTGCTTGTCAATACAGAACCAAAGTTTTAGAAGAACTTATGGAGGGTACGAGTCCATTATTTATTGGTTGCTTTGTTTCTGGGAAAATGTATTATCCCTCCGGCCAATGGTCATGTTTTAGGGTATTCCTGGATGGTGCGATACCGGGAGCGGCTGTGAAGATCTGATCCGGAAAAGCAAAGTGCTGCTTCATTAAGAATGGTGAGCTGCTGAAATATTTTTATATGTGCACCGATAAGCGCACGAATATTTTACAGGGTGGATTGGCGGGAAGATCAGCTGTTTTTCTGTTTATCTTTACCGTTGTTGTTTTTAATTTGATTGGCTGCAGTACCATTTACCGGAATTATCTTGATCAGGAAGTTGATTCCGCTGCCGATGTGGAAAAGGCGCGAACGGCGCGCGGCAGTATTAATGTTATCTTATTGCCGGGTTGCGCAGCCAGCCCCGGGGCGCAGGATACGCTTTTCAGCTGTCTTAAGTTGTCCCGTGACGTGGAGCCGGAATCAGTGCAGCTGCCGCTGGGGGAAAAGCTTTATCTGGGGCATGTAGCGGAATTTATTGTGCGTGCCCTGAAATACTACCAGCTTCAGGAAAACTTCAGGGATTTTTATGGTTGCCGTATCATTATGAAATTTCGTAAATTAACGCCTCAGGAGATCCGCGTCCGGAAGTTCGATGATCATGTCCGATTTGCCGTTGGTGCCGCAGGAACGGCGGCGGGTGTTGCGACGTTGATGCCGGTAGGTATAATTTTATTTTTGGCGGATGGCTTTAAAGCGGAAATCGACCGTGCAGATTTTGAAGAGCGCACCGCGCTGATGGGCCTTCCGCAGCCCAGCAAAGGAGCGGTGAGGCAAAAACTGGAAGATAGAGGGAAAACGCTCTTGTATGTCAGAGCCGGAATCGGGCAGGAGTTGACAGGGCAAGCCAGTGAAAGAGTTCAGTTCGATGATAAAATAGCAAATTATATCGTAGAAGAATGTATTTTGGAAAAAGTAACACCGGAAGAAATAAATAATTATCAGGTAAGGGTTCAACGCTTCAGGAAGATTTGATAAAAAACTCACCTTTATTGACGTAGGATGGATATATGCGTCTTATCGGGGATACGGGGAAAGGCAAAAATGTCTGATCAGCTGCAATTCCCGCGGCCGATGCGGCAGGCCGGGGATGAATTATATGGATTTAAGGTGCTGCGGGTGGAAACACTGCCGGGTCTGAGAATTACGGCCTATGAAATCGAACACAAAAAAACCGGCGCCAAAGTTCTTCATTTGCACAGCTTTGACTCGGAGAACCTATATGCGATTGGTTTTCGTACCCCCCCTGCCGATTCTACGGGGCTGCCTCATATTTTAGAGCATGCGGTACTGGCCGGGTCGGAAAAATATCCGCTTAAGGATGTTTTTAAGGAATTACTGCGCTCCACGCTGCAAACATTTATCAACGCTTTTACTTATCCGGATAAAACCGTTTACCCCGTGGCCAGCTGTATAAAAAGTGATTTTTTTAATCTGGCGCGTGTCTATACCGATCTGGTGCTGCATCCGCGCCTGCTCAAGGAGACATTCCTGCAGGAAGGCCATCATCTGGAATTTGCGGTTCCGGACGACTTATCCAGCAATCTTGATATATCCGGCATCGTTTACAATGAGATGAAAGGCGCATATTCGTCACCGGATGCCCTGATGTACAAGGATATACAGGAAAATCTTTATTCGGGAAGCATTTATGCTTTTGATTCGGGCGGAGACCCCGACGTCATTCCTTCTCTTACTTATGAGCAATTCTGCCTCTTCCACCGAACTTATTATTCACCTTCCAACGCCCGCTTTTTTATTTATGGAAATATCCCTACCGAAGAGCACCTGGCTTTTCTTGCGGAAATGCTTGCGGGATTCCGGCGCGTGAAGGTAAAATCGTCGATTAGGAGCCAGAAACGCCGGATTAAACCGCGTGTTGTCCGCAGTACTTATCCGGTAGATAAAAATGAATCTCTTGCCCGGAAATCTTCCGTGAATATGGCGTGGATGTGGACGGAAAACACGGATTATGAAAATTCACTTATTCTGGAAATTATTGCGGGGCTTTTGGTCGGCAGCTCCGCTAGTCCCCTGCGGAAAGCACTTATTGATTCAGGCCTCGGGGAGGATTTAACGCCCATCAGCGGGATGGAAAGTGATTTGAAACAGACGCTTTTTGCGGTGGGCATGAGGAACACGGACAGCGCCGCCGCCCCGACTATTGAAAAGCTTATTTTAGCAACTTTGCAAAAAATCGTAGCCGAGGGATATGACCTTGATCTGATTGAAGGTATCCTTCATCAAATTGAATTCCACGGTAAAGAAATAGTCCGGGGCTCTTATCCTTATGGAATTGCATTAATGGGCAATGTGTTCCAAACCTGGCTCTATGACGGCGACCCGTTGATCGGTTTGGACTTCCCCGCGGCCATCGACAAAATCAGGCGGCTCTGGGCGGCGGATCCGGCTTTGTTTCAAAAAATGACCGGTAAATGGCTGCTGCAAAACCAGCATCGCATTACGGCAATTCTGGAGCCCGATCCTGCTTTCAGCGCCACTAAAGAAAAAGCCTACCGGGACAAAATGGCCGGTCTGAAAGCATCGTTTAGTCAGGCGCAACTGGAAGAAATCAACGCACAGGCAAAGAAATTGCGGGCATTCCAGTCCGCACCTGATTCCCCGGCTGCGGCAGCCTCCATCCCGAAATTGAAAATTGCAGATATCCCCCGGAATGTGGAATTGATTCCTGCGCAAAGCGGCATGCTGGCGGGAGTGCCGGTGCTGAAACACGATCTTTTCACCAACGGTATTGCTTATGTAGATTTTGTTTTTGATATCTCTCATCTGTCCGAGGAAATGCAAGCATATCTGCCGCTTTTGGGGAAAATTATTTCAGGGATGGGTGCCGCCGGCTATACCTACGATGAAATGGCCAAACGCATCGCGCTGAAAATGGGGGGATTCGGTTGTGATGTGGGGGCCGGTTTTTCCGCCGACGGCAACGCCTGCTGGCAGAAGATGATCATTTCCGGTGCGGCGCTCTACCGCAATCTGCCGGAAGCCCTGAATATAGTAAGCGATCTTATCAGTGCGGGCGATTTAAGCAATGAAGCGAGAATGTTTGATTTGATTGCCGAAAGAAAAAACAATTTGCAATCCGCCATTGTCCCGTCGGGACATATTTTTGCCCGAAGGACAGCGGGCGCAGCGCTAACCCTGCCGGCGTATCGGGATGAACAATGGAACGGCCGGACGCAATTGCGTTTTATCCAGCAGACGGCCCGATGCTATTCCTCAATAAAAAAGGAACTGGCTGAAAAGCTGGCGCAATTGAAAAAAATGATTTTCAGCAGAGACAATCTGTTGCTCAACATTACTGCCGATAAGTCCGGACTGGATATCGCCGAAAATAATATTCACGGATTGTTGAATAAACTTCCGGCTACGGTGAATAAACAACCACAGACGCCGCCTTTGTTACCGCAGGTGTTTGCGGGAATAGTCGTGCCGGCACAGGTATCCTATGTGGCTCGTGTGCTGAGAGCGCCGTCCTATATTGATCCTGTCGCGGCGCTGCTCATGGTTGCGTCCAGGGAATTATCAAATAGTTATCTCTACAAGCATATCCGGGTGCAGGGTGGAGCATACGGCGGGATGTCCTCATACGATCCGTCGTTGGGCATTTTTTCTCTTCTTTCCTATCGGGATCCGCATCTTGTGGAAACGCTTGATGTGTTCCGCGCGGCGGAGCTTTTCTATGCGCAGAATGAAATTGCTGTGGAAGAAGCGGAGAAAGCCGTTATCAGTACGATCGGACTGCTGGATAAACCCTTGGATCCGGCGGGCCGCGGGCATGCCTCCTTGATGCGCAGCGTTGCGGGGATAACGGATGCGATGCGGCAGAAGTTCCGGGAAGATGTATTATCGGCAACGCCGCAGAAATTGAGGGAAGCGGTGAGCACTGTTTTCTCTGCGGCGGAAAAAGAAACGGCGGTTGCTGTTTATTCAGCTGAAGAAAAACTGACCGTTGCCAATCAACGCCTGGAAAAGAAGCTTGTCTTGGAACACATTTTTGAAGAATAGCGTTTAAAATCACATTTTTTCGGGGAAAGATCAATGATGGAAAGTAAATCTGGAGAAATGAAACAGATCAATTGTTTCTCCTGTGAGCATTTTTATATCACGCATGAGCAGAAATATCCTTACGGCTGCCGGATGATCGGATTTAAGTCCGCCCGCATGCCCTCCGTGGACGTTTATATCAATTCCAATATGGATTGCGGCCTTTTTGCACAAAAGGCAAAAATCCAAGAGACGGAATAACCGGCAGCCCCTATTTGATTATTCTGCCGGTAAAGTCTGCTGCTCCAGGATGATACTGCGGAGATGATCGTTAAGTTCTTCCACGGAAGCGAAGTTACGCGGGTCAACAGCTTTTCCCACGATAAGCCTTCCCTTGGTCCCGGAAAAGAAACGGGGGATGATTGTATTGCGCGGCATAATTTCAAAAGCTCCCCGTACCGTAACGGGAATAATTTTTTTGTCGAGGTGATAGGCCAGGTAGGCCGCACCGGACTTGAATTTTCCCAGTGTACCGTCGTTGGTTCTTGTGCCTTCGGGAAAAATGATCAGCGAAGCGCCGCTGCGCAGAACATCGGCGGCCGCTTTTAGAGAGGGGACAATGTTTCCCTGGCGGTCAACGAAAAGAATCGGCGAACCGATAAACGGATAGCCCAGAAAAGAAAGCTCCTTCTTCCCGGTGATAAAAATTCGTTTGCGCAGACGATAGGGCAGCCTACAGACTAGCCAGGGCAGATCCAGATAAGATTGGTGGTTGGCGGCAATAATGGAATTGTCGGGAATGAGACGATCCTCATTAATGATCTGGAAATCCCAAAAAAGACGGGAAAGGTGGCGGACGATGAAAAGCAGCAGTTCCGCCAGCGGGTTGGGGAAAACGGTTTTTTTCGTCGTAATCGGACTCTGCAAAATCATTTCATCGAGATTGGCGCCAGCATGCTGCGGGCAGGAAGAAAGATAGCGAACAAATTCCTCCAGCGTCATCAGCGGATTAACTTTATCCACTTCTATGCTGATCCCGAGGGCGTCTTCGAGATAAACGACCAGTTCAACGAGCCCCAGCGAATCGATCTGGCGGTCCGTCAGTGTTTCATTGGCGTGGAGCGCCACCGCCTTTAGTTTTTTGCCTAAAACACTGATAATCTCTTCCTCCCGGATGCTTGCCGGTGTCAGCATATTGCGGGGAATCGCCGTTCCGACGGCATCGGTCTGATATGCTTGCTGCTCGAGGAGCCGCAGCACTTCGTCGATTAATACTTTTCTTGTAGAATTGCGGGGCAGCGGGTCGGCGGAAAGCGCAAAGCCGGCCAGTGTTTTGTACGGCGGGAGGCTTCTGTTAAGTTCGGCTACCGCTTCCCGGACGGCGGTATAACTTCCGGCGCCCTTGATGGCGGGGACAATAACCGCATAAACGGTTTCTCTACCTTCTACTTTCCGGCCGAAGACTGCTATTTCCGCAATCAGCGGATTGGAACGAAAATACAGTTCCAGCTCTTCCGGATACACATTTTTGCCCGAATCCAGAACGATGACATTCTTTTTGCGTCCGGTTATATGAATATGGCCTCGCCGGTCAACAAAACCCAAATCCTGCGTATTAAAAAATCTCTCGGCGTCAAACGCTTTGCGGTTGGCTTCTTCGTTCTTATAATATCCGGCCATGACGGCATCGCCTTTCAGCCAGATTTCACCGATGCCGTCGGCGTTGATGTCTTTTATTTTAACTTCATTGCCGGGAATCGGCGGGCCGACAGCTCCGGCCGCCGCTTCCTTGTAATAGGGAATGGCGATTGGCCCCGTGGTTTCGGTAAGCCCGTATCCTTCCATTATATAAAAGCCCATACGCCTGTAATAGTTGAAATATTCTTTTTTCAGCGGTGCGCCGCCGCTGATAAAGAACCGCATCTGACGGCCGAAAACATCGTGAACCGGCTGAAAAATCTTCTGCAAAATAAAGCCCAATCCGCAGGCCCGGAGAACAGGCGCCGTCTTGAGAAAAAACATGAAGACGCGGTATTTTAGTGCCGATTGCGCTTTAACTTTGGCAATCAAAGCGTCAAAGAAAAGTTCCCACATCTGTGGCGCGGCGGGAAAGATTGTTATTTTGTTTTCTCCCAGGGCGCGGATGATATCCGGTCCTTTCAGGGACGTCTGAAAAACAATAGAGCTACCTGTCAGCAAAGGCGCCATGAAAGTGGATTCAAAAGCATAGACGTGATAGAGAGGCAGCATGGCCAGCGTCATATCGCTTGCCGTATATTCTTCGAGCTGTGTGCATACAAGTGCAACATGGAGGATGTTGCTATGTGTAAGCGCGACGATTTTCGGATTGCCGGTGGTTCCGGAAGTAAAAAGAAGTGATGCAATATCATTGGTGGCAAGCGGTGTTTCTTCCAGATGTTTTTCTCCGGTCGGCGGATATTCATCGTCGATGCCATGGACGGCCAGATTATCAAATATACTGCGGAAATTGGCGGCGGCGAAAACGGCGCGGGCGCCGACGCTTTGCAGCATTTGCCGGTATTGTTCTGCGGTAAGGTTGGTGTCGAGAGGCAGCGCAATAGCGCCGATGGCGGTGATCGCCATATAGGTAATGCACCATGCCGGGGAACTGCCGGCCAGAATAGCAATAATATCGCCTTTTTTGTAGCCCGCCGCGCGGAGGAAAAGCGCCCGCGTTTCCATCCGCCGCCAGGCTTCGGCAAAGGTAATTTCCTGATTTTTGAAAAGAATGCGCTGGGCGTGTTTTTGACAGACTGCATGATAAGCTTTGTATAGGTTTTCGAATTCCATATATACCTGTTATTTTAAAATGTTATACTAACGCAATTGGCCGGTTTACCGCAATGTCCGGCCCGACACCGGTGCTGCGGACCGATTATTTCCTTCATATCATGAAAGGGCGGGCTTGCAAAGCCGGCCTTAAAATATTTTACACAGTGCTAAACCGCCTTTTCATATTTTTTTCATCAAGCGCTTGATATCCGCCTGTATATTGCAATCCCGTATAAAGTTTTTCCACAGCGTTGATGAGTCGCACCGATTATATCGGCGAGTGCGAGAAATCAACCGGATATTTAATTACCGCCGTAAATTTCGGAAATATTGCTTGGCAAAAGCGCTGTTTCCGTGTTGTGCCGGGACTTACTTCTGGTCATTTTTCCGGAATTTGTATTGGCGTAGCAATAAATGCACAGATGACGGCAGGTATTGTATGTGCCGATATCGATGCTGGTGATGCATCCGCAGAGGGCTCTTTGGTTTTTATCCTTTGCTGCTTTTAAACGCCTGCCGGTCAATGCGGAGATCAATCGGTCGTCAATGCATCTGCCGTGGGCAATGCCCCGGGAGGGGGAATCTATTTTTTCCGCACACGTTTCGACAATAATCTGTTCGTTTCCGGCAATCCGGGCAATCTTTTCCGCCACAACTTCCATTTCTGTTTCGGTGGGTGGTCTGATGGAAAATCCTGCCGGTTTAGGTTTACGCTGCAGATGGCGGTACATATCCAGAAAGCTGATCATGCATTTTTTTGTATAGCCGGATAGATGTCGGGCAAGCGCGGCAAAGTGTTCCAGATGATAGTCAATATTTATATTTCTGGACAATAATATCGGATCATAGCGCCATATTACTCTTTGCGGGCCGATTTTCCCGGAAAGTTTCATAAAAGTATCGAGTAGTTGAATTTTCGGCGGCAGACGGGGTTCGATATCTTTATCGTACGGTGTCAGCGTGAATTGAAAATAATAGTGATAATCCTTCAGGAGAAAAAGCCGATCCAGCATTGGTGCCGGATTTTTTGTCCAGAACACGATGCAGTCAACATTCTGTGGCGCAAGGGGAATATGCCGGACCTGACGGGCATTGACCGGATTACTTACGGAGACATAGCCCTCGTGCAGCCGGTTGAAAAACCAGTCGCTGTAAAAGGCGGGAATATCCGTCCGGCGGCTGCAACTGATGATCATATTTGCCTCTTGGTTATGCCGGTTGTCTTATTGGTATAATTAATTGGAGAAAGCGGAATCGCCAGATGGCTTGCCGGAATTGAATTTAACAAGCTTTGCCCATAATATTGATCCGGTTGTGTAGCAATAATCGACAGCAAATTCCCTGGTAAATTTATTTATAACTTTAGCGTATTCTGCGGAGAATTTTTCATTCCTTTCTTTGGCTTTGTGCCCCAGTGGTTCGATGATATCCGTATATAAATTTTCATCCCCTGATATGAATTCTCAAAAAATTTGACCACATAGTTTTAAATAGTCACCTTTATCTGGGTTGCTGTCTTTCCCGTAACATAGCAGTAGCAAGTAAATATTTAAGTCCCGTTTATCTTATTTGGTCAACAGTTTGTCCAGCGCCGGGAATACTTTTGCCAGATTTTCCGGCTGTGCGCCGCCGGCCTGGGCCATATCGGGACGGCCGCCGCCACTGCCGCCGATGAGCGGAGCAAGTTGCTTGATAATATTACCGGCGGAATATTTTACGGTCAGGTCTTTGGTAACCATGCATAGAAGCAGTGCTTTTTCATTGGTTTTGCTGCCTAGGAGAATAATCCCCGACTCCAGGCGGTCACGAAGCTTATCGCCGAAATCACGCAGCGTTTTGGCATCGGCGATGCTGACTTCCGCTGCCAGAACTTTCACCCCGGCTATTTCCCTGGTCTGAGTAATGAGATCGCCGGAATCCTTGGCGGCGATTTTTCCCTTGAGCGATTCGATTTCTTTTTCCATCTCGCGTATTTGCTTCAGAATCTTTTCGGCCCGGTCGTAAACTTCGAGGTGGCCGGCTTTAAATAATCCCGCCGTGCGTTTTAATTCTTCGTCGGTTTTCTGGATGTGTGCAATTGCTCCTTTGCCGGTGACGGCTTCGATGCGGCGAATGCCGGCGGCAATTGCCGCTTCATGAATAATTTTCAAAAGACCGATATCTCCGGTGCGGGCCACATGGGTACCGCCGCATAATTCCATGCTCATTTCCCCCATTTTAACGATACGCACGACTGCACCGTATTTTTCATCGAACACGGCCGTTGCTCCGGTTTTCAGGGCGTCTTCCAGCGCACAAATTTCGGTTGCCACCGGGACATTTTTCCTGATCATGTCATTGGCAATTACTTCGATGCGGATCATTTCTTCATCGCTGATTTTGGAAAAATGTGAAAAATCGAAACGCAGCCGCTCGGCATTAACCAGCGAGCCGGATTGTTTGATATGATCTCCCAGGACGGCTTTGAGTGCCGCCTGCAGGATATGAGTGCCGGAATGGTTCGCCTGTGTGGCTCTCCTTTTTTCCAGATCAACAATCAAATTGACTTCATCGCCGACCTTGGCGGCTCCTTTCTTAACGACTCCCTTATGCACGAACAATTTTTCGACGGGTTTTTTTGTGTCTTGTACTGTAAAGATGAATCCTTTCCCCTCCAGATAGCCGGTATCTCCCACCTGGCCACCGGATTCGCCGTAAAATGGTGTTTTCTCCACGATAATTTCCGCTTCTTGTCCTTCCTCCAGGCTTACGACCGGCTGACCATCTCGGAAGATCGCAGAGATTTTTGAGTCGGCTCTTGTTACTCCTTCATAGCCGCAGAATTCGGTGAGGGTTCCGGAACTTGCCGCTTTTAGATAGCATTCGGCAATTACTTCTTCGCCGCTTCCCTTCCAGGCTTCGCGGGCTCTTTCTCTCTGTTGTTCCATTTCCGCTTCGAAGCCCGCCGTATCCAGGGCGAAGCCGTCATGCCGGACAATATCCGCCGTCAAATCGGTGGGAAACCCGAAGGTGTCGTAAAGTTTGAACACCAGCGCGCCGGGGATGATATTCCTGCCGGATTTTTTCAATGCGGCGGTTTCTTCCTGCAAGATGCGCAATCCGGCATCAAGCGTTTCCATAAACCGTTGTTCTTCGTTGACGATAACTTTTGTGATGAATGATGCCTTCGAGTTCAAGTCCGGATAAACATTCTTCATCATTCCGATGACCACTTCGGCGCACTGATGAAGGAAAGGCTTGTTGAGCCCTAGGAGTTTGCCGTGACGGGCCGCCCGGCGCAAAATGCGGCGCAGAACATAACCGCGGCCTTCATTGCCCGGCAGGACGCCGTCGCCGATGAGAAATGTTACCGCTCGGCTGTGATCGGCAATTACTCTGATGGAAATGTCGTTTTCGGTGTTTTTCCCGTAAGTTTTCCCGGAAGTATTTTCCATAAAACGAATGATGGGGGTAAAGAGATCGCAATCATAATTGCTTTTCACGCCTTGAATGACTGCGGTAAGTCTTTCCAGTCCCATGCCGGTGTCGATATTCGGTTTGGGCAAGGGATTCAAATTTCCTGTTTCATCACGATCGAATTGAGTGAAAACAAGATTCCATATTTCCAAATAGCGGTCGCAGCCGCAATCCAGATCGCATTCCTTGCGTCCGCAGCCGATGCCTTCACCCTGGTCATAGATTATTTCGGAGCAAGGGCCGCAGGGACCGGTTTCACCCATCATCCAGAAATTGCTTTTTTCGCCCATTCGTACAATGCGCGAAGCATCTACTTTCATTTTCTTGTTCCAGATGCTGTAAGCTTCGTCATCGTCCTGAAAAACCGTTATCCAGAGCCTATCTTTAGGTAATTTAAGTATTCCCGTCAGATACTCCCAGCTCCAGGCAATAGCTTCCTGTTTGAAATAATCACCGAAGGAGAAATTCCCGAGCATTTCAAAGAATGTATGATGGCGTGCGGTAACGCCGACATTTTCCAGGTCATTATGCTTACCGCCGGCGCGGACTGATTTCTGGCAGGATGCTGCGCGCGTGTAACCGCGATTTTCCAGACCCAGAAAAGCGTTTTTGAACTGAACCATTCCCGAATTGGTGAACATCAACGTCGGATCATCTTTCGGGATCAGGGATGAGCTGGCTACCCTTGTATGCCCCTTTCCCTCAAAAAATTTTAAAAAGCTTTCCCTGATTTCACTGCCCGTTTTCACCATGTATATCTTCCTCCGGTATCTTCCCTATTTTTTTCAGTATCAAACCGGCCGGGAATCCCCTTGCCAGCAAACTTTGAAAAATTGTTCTTTTTTCTTTGATGTCAAACCGGCCGTCTTTTCCGCCGGCCGTTTTTTTCTTCAGCAAAAGATCAACCGCTTCTTCTTCCGTCATCTCGCTTCTTGCCGTCTCGATTGCTGCACCAATTAAATCAGTCGGTACATCTTTGGTGCGCAGACTGGCTGATATCTTTTTGTTGCCCCAAAGTTTATTGACGGCAAGATGGCGCGCCCATTGAGAAGCAAAATAAGCATCGTTGAGATACTTCAAATCCTGGAGTTTTTCCAGTGCTTCTTTAATGACAAGAGGGGGAACCCCTTTTTCTCTAAGCTTTTTTGCTACTTCCCCGGTACTATGTGCACGCAACGATAAAAGACGGTATGCCTTTTGTAAGGCATGACCAAGGTCTCTGTTCGCAATCTCTTTAGCCCGGTCAGTGGTTTTGTCCGGCATAAAATTATGTCGTCACGACGCATTCTTTAAATTTTTTTGCCGTGACATCCGAATTAAAAGCGCGGAAAAAAATTGTTTATTTAGCTTCTTCCGGCGCTGCAATCTTCAACCCAAGTTTTTCTTTTACATCGGTTTCCACTTGTTTTAATACGGCGGGGTTTCCTTTTAAAAAGGTGCGGGAATTATCGCGCCCCTGTCCGATGCGTTCGCCTTTGTAAGAATACCAGGCACCGCTTTTTTCAATGATACCGTGTTCTGCCGCTAAGTCCAGCACGTCTCCTTCGCGGGAAATACCCTCGCCAAAAATAATATCGAATTCCGCTTCCCGGAAGGGGGGGGCAAGTTTGTTTTTTACCACTTTTACTTTTGTTCTGAAGCCGGTTACATCCTGGCCGGTTTTCAGAGAAGTCATTTTCCGGATATCGAGCCGCTGCGAGGCGTAAAATTTCAGCGCGTTGCCGCCGGTGGTCGTTTCCGGGTTGCCGAAAAACACACCTATTTTCATCCGCAGCTGATTAATAAAAATTACAGTGGTTTTTGATTTGCTGATGCTGCCCGTAAGTTTACGCAACGCCTGCGACATAAGGCGCGCCTGCAGTCCCATCTGGGCATCGCCCATTTCTCCTTCCAACTCCGCCTTGGGCACCAGCGCGGCAACGGAGTCGATAACGAGAATGTCCAGCGCGCCGCTGCGCACCAGCGTTTCGGCAATTTCGAGCGCCTGTTCTCCCGTATCCGGCTGGGAAATAAGGAGATCGTCCGTATTGACACCGATTTTCTGAGCATAGGTTACGTCAAGGGCATGCTCGGCGTCGATGAAGGCCGCGATACCGTTCTGTTTTTGCGCTTCGGCAACAATATGCAGGGCAAGCGTTGTCTTGCCGCCGGATTCCGGCCCGTATATTTCAACGATGCGGCCGCGGGGGACGCCCATGGTGCCCAGAGCTATGTCCAGACTGAGTGACCCGGTAGAAATAGCGGAAATGTCGGTTACGCGCTCGCTGCCGCCTAGCTTCATGATTGATCCCTTACCGAACTGTCTTTCAATTTGGGTGATGGCCAGATCAACTGCTTTAGACCTATCTAAATCTGCACACATAAGTGACCTCCGTTAAGTTTTATTTAAGAAATATATTCTCCATCATTTTATGAATTGCCAAAAGGAAACTCTGCCAGTCTGGTATAAATTGCCCCCTGGGGTGTCAGATTGCTCTGAAATAAAATCAATCCCGCCACATGGAATTCTCCCGCGCGGCAATTGCCGTATTTTTTGATGGCCTCGCTGATTCCTGAAGCCGCCCGCGCGTCTTTAATGCGGCCTAATGTTAGATGAGCCTGAAAGGGTCTGCTTTCCTGCGGGAACCCCAGCTGAACGAAAGATTTATCCAGCTTGTTTTGCAGCCAAGTTAATGGCGTTATGTCTCCTGATGTACCGATCCAGAGAATGCGCGGCTTCCTTAAGTCCGGGAAGGCACCGATATTTTCTATCCTCAGCAACATACGCGGAACGTTTGATATGCATGATTTAACTATATAGCTGATATCCTTGGCAACAGTCCGATCTATGTTTCCGAAAAATTTAAGCGTCAGATGGTTACCTCGCGGCCTTGTCCAGCTGACGGAGCCACTAATCTGCCTCTTTAATTTATCCTGCAATCTTTCTACCGCCGCCAGCACTTCGGGCGGAGGATCGATAGCCAGAAAAGCGCGGATGGTTTTTTCTTCAGGCATTATCCTTTCCCCTGTAAAAAATTTTTCAGCAGATGCAGCGCCGCTTCGGAAAAGATAAGTTTATTTCTTTTTCTGTCCCAGCGATAAACATGATGGCGGCAAATCGTCTTATCCGCGGCGCTTAGGGCCAGGTAAACAGTGCCGACGGGCTTGTTCTCACTACCACCGGAGGGGCCGGCAATCCCTGTTGAAGCCAGGCCTAAGTCCGTTCCGGCCAGTTTGCGTGCTCCTTCAGCCATCAAACGTGCTGTTTCTTCGCTCACCGCGCCGTTTTTTTCAATTACCTCCGCAGGAACACCGAGCATGCTTATTTTAGCGGCATTGCTGTAACTAACAACCGCGCACTCCATGTATTCCGAACTGCCGGGAACATCGGTAAGCCGGTTGGTAATAAGTCCCCCGGTACAAGATTCCGCTACGGCGATCGTCATCTTTTTCTCTTTCAGCAAATTGGCCACTATTTCTTCCAGGGTTTCTTCCCCGCAGGTAAAGATGTATTTGTTTAACTTTGCGTAAACCTCATCCTGCGCTAGTTTTAATTTTTCCCGGGCGGCGTTGTCCGTCATCTGACGGGAGACGAGCACAATATGATTTTCCGGAAAAACCGGATAAAAACCAATACTTACCCCCAGGATAGCAAAGTCGATGTCGGCCAGTGTTTTATCGATGGCGGATTCTGTAAGGCCGAAGGTCTTGATCGTCTGCCTGACCATATACTGTTCTTTTTGCGGGAATTCCCGCTGCAATATCGGCAGCACTCCCGTGGAAAACATGCTTTGTGCCTCCCGGGGTATTCCGGGAATGACAAAAATCCACTTTCCGGAAGTCTTGAGGGCGAACCCCGGTGCCGTACCAACCGGATTGGCAATCACTTCCGCTCCCTGCGGAAACATGGCCTGCTTTGTATTGTTCTCTATCCAGGTGAGATTACGTTTCATGAAAATATTTTTAATGTGATTTAAAGAGGCCTCATCTTGATACAAAGGAAGCCCCAACGCCCGGGCAATAGCTTCCGTGGTGATGTCATCGGCAGTAGGGCCAAGACCTCCCGTGCAGATAATGACATCCGCCAGAGTCAGCAAAAAGTTTATGCGGTGGCTGATTGCAGCAAAATTATCTTCGACCGACATCATTACTTCGACAGACCAACCCTGAAGGCTGGCCTCGCGGGCAAGAAAAGAAGAGTTGGCATCGGCTGTCCGGCCGCTCATTAATTCGTTACCAATCGTTAAAACAGCTATTTTCATGATGCAATCACCTTGTTAAAGTACTATTTATGCTGTCTATTCTCCCTGATATTAAATGATCCGGTGCCTTTCGCTGTAAACGCAGATTTTGCTGCTAATCAAAAATTTATAAATGCTGCGAAAAGAGCCAGTAAAGTTCCGGCATAAATTCCGGCGCCGACATCGTCCATAACGATTCCCCAGCCGCCGGGCAAGCTTTGCAGCCGCCGCAGCGGGAAAGGTTTTAAAATATCGAACAGGCGGAACAGAACGAATGCGATGCACAGGTGCAAGGCCGTAATCATTACGGGCAGCATAGTGATTTGAAAGCCGACAATCTCGTCAATAACAATGCGCTGATCATCCTTTTTCTGATAAATTTTTTCGGCACGACCGGCAATGTAAATGGAAAAAGCCAGCAGTGCGATCACTACAAGCAGACGGAAAAACCAGGGTAAAGGAAAGCAGAGCAAACACAGAGGAATGCCTGCCAATGTCCCTGCTGTTCCCGGGGCAAGGGGTGCCAGACCGGAACCGAAACCGCAGGCCAGAAATTTGATTGCGCTGTTGTTCAATGGCTATGCCTCAAATCATAAATATCGACTATTTTCAAACAGTTAAGTTTATGCAAACTAGCTTCTTTTTGATTAAGTGTCAAACTTTTTTAACAGGGTGCATTTAGTAAATAATTAATATTTTTGTGCTGCTCGATCAGCAGAGCCCTTTTTTCAAATGACTGCATAAGCTAAGGTAAATAATTCAACTCTTTAATCTTAGAAAGCGCTTAAGCGGCCTCCGTTACTGCGGTAAAATTTCCTGCCGCTGGCCGGAAGGACCGGCAAAGGATTAATCAGCCGCTAGAACAAATGTTCTATATCATGTCTTCACGGAAAGTCAAATAAATAATTACAATCCAGTTTGTTAATCGGGTTTTATTTTTGCCGGTATTGTTTTTCTGGATTTGTTTGTCCGGGCGAAGTTATTTTCTTGGTTAAAAGATTAAAATAATCCGGTATAATGAAGCACCGTTATCGCAGCTTTGCTAAATTTCGGAAGCAAAAGAAAAAACAAGATTGAAAAAGCGGATAAATCCATAGATATATATAATATTTTTAAGAATCTGAACAAATTATGATCAGGTAATGTTACTTTTCCGCGATCATGATGCTGAAAAAGATTGCTATTAAATTTTAGATATGTAAGATAGGGATAGTACTACAAATTCTGATAAAGAACATTATGTAGCTTCTTTTCCTCAAAAATGTAGATTTATATCAACATGTAGCCGAACGTATACTATAAATAACATCTTCAAATGGATATCCCGCTTCTGAAAAACGGATATGCAAAATGTTATTTGTACGAAACCGCACTAATAAAAACAAGTTAACAAGCAGATCAAGGTTATCGATTGCATAATCATATAACGTTTCCGTATGGTATGCGAATTGCAAAGCCAAAGTAAGTTTTTAGAAAATGAGCGAAAGGTGGTGATGCCGGAAACCTTTAGGATGGGATGCGAAAAGAGGGGGATAAATCTGTATTAATCTAAACGCTTAGTAATATGTCCTATAACCATAAGATTCTTGGACAAAGAAGCAATTTATTAATTTTTTAAACCATAAATGGAATTCTTAAAGGAGGGTGTAAGAATGAAGAAATTTAGGTTAACGGTTGTTTTTTGTTTCATGGTTTCTCTGGTATTAGGGGCATACAGCTTTACATATGCCAAAGAACTGCCCAAAGTTAACTGGACATTGCAGACGTCCTGGTCACAGGGCTGGCTTTTACACCAGATGGCGGAAAATTTTGCCAAAAGAGTAAGTGACATGAGCGGCGGGCAGTTCAAGATTAAGGTACTCCCCACCGGTGCGGTTGTGGGAGCGCTGGAAGTTCTCGATGCCGCCGATAAAGGCTCCATCGATGCCTGGCATACCTGGGCCGGCTACTGGATGGGCAAGCATCCTTCCGCGCCTTTTTTTGCATCCATTCCTATGCACCTTGAACCTTCCATGTATATTATCTGGCTCTATGCCGGCGGCGGCAAGGAGCTTATGCAGCAAATGTATGATGAGATGGGTAAGAACGTCATCTCCATCCCCGGCGGCGTCACCCACCCCGAATTGCTGGCTCATTCCAACAAGCCCATGAAAGATCTCAAAGACTGGAAAGGTCTGAAATACAGAACTCCCGGCTGGTGGGGTGAAATTCTTAAAGGAATGGGCGTATCCGTGACGATGCTTCCCGGCAGTGAGCTCTATCCCGCATTGCAGAGGGGCATCCTCGATGCCACCGAATTTTCCAGCCCGATCGTCAATAAGCAGACCGGGTTCCATGAAGTCACCAAATATATCGCCGGTCCCGGCATGCATCAACCTACCTGTTTCTTTGAACTGGGGTTCAACAAGACCAAATACAACGCTCTTCCCGAAGAATACAAGGCCATGATTCAGTCCGCCGCCATGGCGATGACTCTTTGGAGCTGGGGCGAAGACGTTGTCCAGGGTATTGCAACGATCGAAGGCTGGAAGAAGGCCGGCAAAATCATGACTTACGTTGATCCCGCCGCCCAGAGAGAATTCCGCAAACAGGCTTGGGCGTATATTGACGGCGACGTGAAAAAGAGAAACAATGCGCATTACACCAAAACCTGGGCATCCGTACAGAAGTTCTGGAATGATTTCATCGCTTATGAAGATTTTATGCTCCCGGTAAGAAAGTAATTTTTACTACATTGAACGGCGCCGGTAACAACCGGCGCCGTTTTTGTGTTGATTATTAATATTGCTTTATCCAGTAATTATAGATTTGATTTTCATGATGACGTTAACTTCCAAAACCAACGTAAATTAAAGGGGGTAGTTATGAACATCATAAAAGCGATAATCAAATTTATTCATAAAATGAATGAGAAAATCGCTAAATTATTTTCCTATTGTATTGTTCTTTTGATTTTAGCGCTCTGCTATGAAGTCGTTGCCAGATATGTTTTCAATGCGCCAACAACATGGAGTTTTGATGCAACTTACTTTTTTTGCAGTGCCGCCATGATTTTCGGCATGGCATATTGCTGGCAGCTGGGTGGGCATGTCAAGGTGGACATCTTTTCCGTAAAACTACCGCGCCGCGTAAATGCTGCGCTGCAGTGTATCTTTATGGTGGTGCTGTTCTTTGTGTGCTGGATTAATATTCTGCATTCAATGTTTCTGGATGTAATAAAATCGTGGTCAATACTGGAACGCGCAACAGTCGGTTTCATGCCGCCGATTTACCCTTATAAAACATGGATCATGCTGGGAGTGTTTCTGCTGGTGCTGGAGGGTATAGTTATTTTTATCAAAGAGCTGTACGTATTGATTAAAGGGGAGGAGCTGATATGAGTGTAGAATTATTAACCTTCATGATGTTGACTATCCTGATTGCCGCGATCATGCTGGGCTTCCCGATTGGTTTTTGTCTGGCCGGTGTTGCTACCGTATTCGGCATTATTTTCGTAGGGCCGCAGATAGCTGATGTCTACATGTTGCGTATCCATGTAGCTTTATCTGATTATATTTTAATTGCTATTCCGCTTTTCATTTTTATGGGCATTATTATAGAAAAAGCAGGAATTGCAGGCCGGCTGTTTGACGCCATGTACATGGTGTTGGGCGGCCTGCGCGGCGGCCTCGCAGCGGCAACAATTGTCGCCTGCACGATTTTTGCAGCGGCAACCGGTGTTGTCGGAGCGACCGTCGTTACCATGGGTATCATGGCGCTGCCGGCAATGCTCAAATATAAATATAACAAGGAAATGGCCTGTGGTGCGATTTGCGCGGGCGGGGCATTGGGCATTCTTATTCCGCCCAGCATTCTTATTCTTGTTTATGCTCCGACCGCCAATGTTTCCGTCGGTGCCTTGCTGATCGGTGCGTTTATTCCGGGAATCGTGCTTTCCGCTCTCTACCTTGCTTATATTTTATTTCTTTGTTTCATTAAACCGGAATATGGTCCGGCCCTTGCGAAAGAAGAACGGGTAGACCTGAGAACCAAAGTCAAAATGGTCGTAACGTCTGTTTTGCCTGTATGCCTTATCATTCTGGCAGTTCTCGGACCAATATTTTTCGGTTTGGCGGCCCCCACGGAAGCTGCGGCTTTTGGTGCTTTTGCTTCAGTTATTCTGGCTGCATTTTACAAGTCTTTGAGTTGGGCGACGATAAAAGAAGCGGCGATCAGAACAGTGACGACTTCCGCTATGGTCTATATGGTTGTCATCGGGGCTGCTTTCTTTACCAGCATTTTCATGCGCATGGGTTGCGGTGATTTTGTGGAAGAATTGGTAATGGCCTTGCCTTTCGGTAAATGGGGAATTCTGATGGTCATGTGGATTATCATTATCATTATGGGATGTTTTCTGGACTGGATCGGCATTGTCATGATCGTTGTGCCGCTCTTTTCACCCATTGCCGTAAAACTTGGTTTTAACCCGATTTGGTTTGCCATGATGAATATCGTCATCTTGCAGACTTCGTTTTTATCTCCGCCTTTTGCGTATACAATTTTCTATTTAAAGGGTATTGCTCCGCCGGAAGTCAAACTTACCCATATTTATGCCGGAGTAGTTCCTTTTCTCATTCTGCAGATGCTGGGTGCCGCTTTAATGGCTATTTTCCCTCAGATCATCTTGATTGCGCCAAAGGCAGCCGGTTTGATGTAATAAAATCTGAGATATGTTTTTAGCAGCGGACAGGGGCGTGATTGGAGCAAATCGCGTCCCTGTTTTTTTCTTCGGTCTATAGATATGAACTGGATTTAGCAGAGGGATTTATCATCATAATTTCATGGCGACCTTCTGGGCTGAAATATATCAGAATTCAATATTCCCTTCTTTTGTTCCAAGCTGCGGAAACAGTTCAACTTTTATCCTGCCAGCTGACGATATAATCCCAACGTTTTTTTTGAGGGGCATTCTTGTCGTTAGACCATCCACCCGCATAGCCTGCTTCCCGGGCTGTAAGTTCGAAATGGTTCATGGCGATGCCCATATCGATATCCTGAATAGCTATTTCGCGTAATTTATAACCGAAGGACCGTTCCAGGTAAAAATGGAAAATATTACCGGCGTTATCAAGTAAAATCCGCCAGGGTTGCCTGTTGGAAGCGGAAGGTGCGCGACGGACATTTTCTATTGCTGCGGCATATACTCCAGCTTGTTCCCAAGTTAATGGTTCAGAGAAATTTCCTTTAAAGAAAATATCCGACCATGGTTTTCTATAATTTGCCCCGGCAAACCGGCGGAATATTTTTTCTGTTAGAGATTTGTGGCTGGCGGGATATCCCACCGGGCTTATCGCCGGAAGAAGCTCATCCGGTTGCAATTCTACTTTTTGAGCAAATCCCGTGGCATTGAAGGTTCCCGCCAGCCAGCAGGTTCCCAGACCGAGTGCTGTTGCCTGCAAAATCAATGATTCCATACAGTAGCCGTAATCTTCCACTGCTTTTTCCGCTTTTTTTATTTTTCCGGCCAGAAAAAACCGGGCGTTTTTGATTACACCGTAAGTTCCCAGCTTTTTGCGTTCTGTAGGGGAAGACATATCCATGCTGATTAGCTGAAATTCCGGCCTGTTGCCAAACGGGCCGCGATATTCTTTCGCAACAATACGGCTGAATTCCTGCAGCGCTTTTTCTCCCGTCGGTTTGTCTGCGTACGTTCGGCAGGACGCTCTTGTTTTTATCAATTCGGTTAGCTGTTGCATAAAATCTTCCTGAAAATATTGGTGGCAAAATTTTTCTGTAAATGTACTATAAGTGGCACGTAAAGAAAAACTTATTTGTGGGATTGAATGGTTAAAACAATCATGGGGGCGACTGCTCATAAGGAGTTTTGTAATGAAAATAGCTTCTGTTGAGGAAATGCGTTCTATGGACCGGCAGGCCATGGAGAAATTTGGCATCAGCGAAGAAATATTGATGGAAAATGCAGCTCTTGCTGCGATCAGGTTGCTGCAACAAGAAATCGGAATCCGCGGTGAAAAGTTTGTTATTTTTTGCGGCACCGGCAACAACGGTGGTGACGGGTTGGCGGTCGCCCGCCTGATTCATTCCCGGGGGGGAGCTGTAAAAGTATTTTTTACAGGCGACAGGAAGAAATATCGCGGGGCGGCAAGAACTAATCTGGAGATCATTACGAAACTTCCTATTGAACTGGTCGAGTTAGGTTCGGTAGCGGAAGTCCGCATGGATGTGCTGCATAGTGCTGCTGTTATCGACGCAATATTCGGGACCGGCCTCGACCGTGAGGTCAAAGGCTTAGCTGCTGATGTCATTGGACTCATCAACACATGTCGCCGTAAGGTCATCGCACTGGATATCCCCTCCGGTGTAAACGGCAATACCGGCGCAGTTATGGGTGCCGCAATCCAGGCTGATTATACGGTGACTTTCGGACTGCCGAAAACAGGCAATATGCTTTATCCCGGCTGTGGTTTATGCGGTAAACTATTTGTTACGCATATTTCTTTTCCGCCTGCGCTTTATATACAGGCTGACCCTCGGGTGGAAACTAATGGTAATTTGCCGCTGCCGCCGCGTCCCGCGGAGGCTTATAAGGGATTAATGGGTGATGTGTTATTTATTGCCGGAGCAGCCAATTATTTCGGAGCACCATATTTTTCCGCTATGTCTTTTCTAAAGGCGGGCGGCGGGTATGCGAGGCTTGCTGCTCCGAAATCAGTTGTGCCCTTTATCGCACAGGAAGGAAAGGAAATTGTTTATCTGCCGCAAAAAGAAACCGTGGCGGGGAGTATTGCGCTGAAGAACAAGAAAAATTTAATGGCTGCAGCAGAGGCTGCCGATATGGTGGTGATCGGTCCGGGCCTCTCTCTGCAAGAGGAAACAGCTCGTCTTGTGCAGGAGTTAATTTGTTGCACCGAAAAGCCTCTTTTAATTGACGGCGATGGAATTACCGCACTGGCTGCCGCCGATTTGTCTCTTTTACGGAAACGCCGATTTGCAACAATTTTGACGCCTCATTTGGGGGAAATGGCGCGATTGACCGGAAAAACGATTCCGGAAATAAGTGCCGATAAAATCAAAATTCTGCAGGAAACAGCCGGCGCTCTGAATGCGATAATTGTTTTGAAAGGCGCTCATTCCCTGATCGGTTTGCCGGCGGGCAATGTCTATGTCAATTTAAGCGGCAATTCCGGCATGGCAACGGCCGGCTCCGGTGACGTGCTTACCGGCTGTATTGCCGCAATGTTCGGTTTGGGTTTGAATCCGGAAGCAGCAACGCGCAAAGGGGTTTTTCTGCACGGTTATGCCGGGGATCTGACAGCGGCGGAGAAAGGCGCGGATGGTATGACGGCAAAAGATATTCTTGAATTTTTGCCGCTGGCGCTGAAAAATGACCGCGACGGCATCATCGGCGCAGATTATTTTGCGCCACCGGTCATTTGATTAAGGCGATGCCGGCGCAGCTTCGTTATATACGGCGGGTAAGAACGTATTCGGCCACGGCGTTGAGTTGATCAATCTCCGGACCGTTGCTAAAAACATCCAGCAAAGAACGGGCCTCCTGGATATATTTTGCAGCAGCCTGCAGGGAATAATCAATGCCGTTATATTTTTGGATCAGCCCCAAAATCAAAGGAATAAGTTTTTTATCGGCGGTTTTACCGGCAATCATTTCTCGGGCTTGATGTTTTTCCGCGGGAGAGGAATTGCGGAGGGCAAAAATAAGCGGCAAAGTCATTTTGCCTTCGGCAAGGTCTTTACCGATCGACTTGCCGAATTCTTCTTCCCTGGCCATATAATCCAGTGTGTCGTCGGTGATTTGAAATGCCATGCCTATGCTATGGCCGAATTGATACATGGCGTTGATTTTCTCCCGTGTCGCCGCGCCAAGAATCGCTCCGGAAGCACAGGCAGCCGACAGCAGCACGGCGGTTTTTTTTTCAATAATAGCCATATATTCTTCTTCGGTGATATTGACATCACCGCATTTCATCAGTTGGAAAACTTCACCTTCCGACATGACATTGGTAATCTGGGAAAGCAACTTGATCAAATCTATACTGTCCGTTGCGGCGAGCAGCTTGAATGCCTTGGAATATAGAAAATCGCCGACCAGAACACTGGCGGCATTGCCCCAAAGGTTGTTGGCGGAAGTTTTGCCGCGACGGATTGCCGCTTGATCAATGACGTCGTCATGCAAAAGACTGGCGGTATGGATAAACTCGATAGCGGCAGCCATAGGATAGCGCTGTTCGCCTGCATAGCCGCAAAGCCGGGAAACTATGAGCAGCAGAAGCGGGCGGAATCTTTTACCGCCGCTGTCGATCAGATGATGGGCAACTTCGGGAATCAGTTTTACTTCCGAAGTTATATATTTGTCGAGATGTTTTCCCACCTCCATCATGTCGGCCTTATAAGCGGCGAAAACTTCTTGAATGTGCATTTCTTTTCTCCATAAAATTGTAGCAACTATATTTTAAAGCAATAGTGCTTGTCAAACGGGAATTGAACTGCCGGACGTTTGTCGGCGAATTTCAATCAATCTTACGGGCGAAAAAATCGTAATCGTCGGCCGCAATGATGCGACAGCGAACGATTTCTCCCGGAATAATTTTTTTGCCTTGAACATAGGTTATGCCGTCAATCTCCGGTGCCTGTCTGCGGCATCTTCCCGTATAAGGAAAATCGCTGCGCTCGCTCTTTCTTTCGATGAGAACTTCTTCCAATCCGCCGATGAAGCCCTGATTGATCCTGCCGGAGATTGACGCCTGTTCATTCATGATGACATCGCGACGGTGCTCTTTTTCCGCTTCCGCGATGCGCGATTTAAGAAGAGCCGCTTTCGTCCCTTCTTCACATGAATAGAGGAAAACGCCAAGATGGTCAAACCTGGTTTCAACAATAAAATCGAGCAATCTGTCGAATCTTTTTTGTGTCTCGCCGGGGAACCCGACGATAAGTGACGTACGCAGGGCAAGATCGGGGATCATTTCGCGGGCAAGGGCAATGGTTTTTTTGATTTCGGCGGCGGTTGTCCTGCGGTTCATTGCCTTTAAAATTGTGTCATCGATGTGCTGAACGGGCAGGTCGATGTATGGGCAGATTTTATCGCTGCCGGCGATGGCGCGCATCGTTTCTTTAGTCAGATGGGCAGGATGAGCGTATAGAAGCCTGATCCATTTAATGCCGCCGATCATGGCCAAATCATTTAATAAATTTCCAATCCGCGGTCGCCGCGGCAGATCCCGGCCGTAAGCAGTGGTATCCTGACCGGTAATAATAATTTCTTTAATGCCTCTTTTTGCAAGTAATTCAGCCTCCCGCAGAATATCAGCCGGCGGGCGGCTGCGGGCCTTGCCCCGGATGGTCGGAATTACGCAATAGGTACAGCGGTTGGAACAGCCGTCGGAAATTTTTAAATAAGTGCTAGCCGCAGAACACGATAAAACCCGGGCATGCCGGGAGGTCATTAAAAAATCAGGTTTGGTTATTATGCAGGCGCGCTGCTGTTTCCTTTCGGTTAGTCTCCTGATATTACGGATGACATTGGCTACTTCACCCGTGCCCATAAATAAATCTACTTCGGGTATTGCGGCAAAAAGTTCCTTGCCGTAACGCTGCGCCAGACAGCCGGCAACAATAAGATGCAATCGGTTTTTTCTTTCTTTTTTTTCCGCGGCCAATTGTAGGATTGCTTCAATCGCTTCTTCTTTAGCGGGATTAATGAAGGCGCAGGTATTGATTATGACGATGTCCGCCGAAGCGGAACTATTGACCAATTCCATGCCGGCCTGACTAAGCAGTCCCGCCATAACTTCTGAATCGATTAAGTTTTTGGGGCAGCCTAAACTGATGATGTAAACTTTAGTTTTATACAATTTCAATGCGGTAGCTTTCTAATCAGGACTTTCCTTGGTTTGACACCGTCAGAAGGGCCGACAATGCCTTCGCGTTCCATCTGCTCGATCATTCGCGCCGCCCGGTTATATCCTATTTTCATGTAGCGCTGGACTAATGAAATGGATGCCTGACCGAGTTCGCCGACCAGTGCCACGGCTTCGTCATATTTTTCGTCATAATTTTCATCTTCCTGCCGGTCCTGTCCTGCTTCGGACTGGAACTTTTCAATGGAGGAATCGTAAGAGGGCGGTGCCTGTATTCTGATAAAATCAACGATACGCGATATTTCCTGATCGGAAACGTAGGCACCGTGAATGCGTGACAGTTTGGAAGTTCCCGGAGGAATGAAGAGCATATCTCCGGCGCCGAGGAGTTGTTCCGCACCCGGCTGATCAATAATCGTCCGGGAATCAATCTTGGACGAAACCTGGAACGAAATGCGTGTGGGGAAATTTGCTTTAATCAAACCGGTGATGACGTCAACCGACGGCCGTTGAGTGGCAATGATCAGATGAATACCGGCGGCACGGGCCATCTGGGCTAGCCGGGTCAGCGATTCTTCCACATCACGCGGTGCCACCATCATCAGATCGGCCAATTCGTCGATAATCACCACGATATAAGGCATTCGGACGTGCGTTATTTGTTCGGTCTGCCGGTTACTAATTGCCGCATCCTCTGCGCCACCACCTGCCGTTTGTTCTGGGGCTGCTGCTTTGCCTTTTGGATTTTTTAATAGTGATTCGTTGTAAGCATCGATGCTTTTTACACCTAGGTCGCTGATTACCCGGTAACGCCTTTCCATTTCTTCGACGGTCCAGTGCAATACCTGCGAGGCCTTTTTCGGATCAACGACGACCGGATGCATCAGATGCGGAATCCCTTCGTAGGAAGACATCTCCAGCCTTTTGGGATCAACCATGAGAAACTTGACGTCGTCAGGCCGGGCTTTAAAAATGATGCTGCAAATCATCGCGTTCAACGCGACGCTTTTACCGGACCCGGTAGTTCCGGCAATCAAAAGATGGGGCATCTTTGTTAAATCGGCGATTACCGGAGTGCCCACGAAATCGACGCCGAGAGCAATTGGTAACCGCAGCGATGAATTGGTGAAGGCGTCATTGTCCAGCACATCTTTCAGAAAAACCTGCTCCCGCTTTAAGTTGGGTATTTCAATTCCGATTACTGATTTTCCAGGAATGGGCGCCATAATGCGGATACTCGGTGCCATCAAGGCCAGCGCCAGATCATCGGCGAGATTGGTTATTTTATTTATTTTCACGCCGGGTGCAGGTTCCAGTTCATACATGGTAATTACCGGTCCGGGCATTACTTCGACGACACGCCCTTCGACTCCGAAATCGGCTAATTTCTTTTCCAGGATGCGGGAATTGGTAATGAGATGATCTCTCTTAATCCGTATATCTTTGTGCTGAGCTTCTTCCAGCAAGGTAAACGGAGGTAACTGAAATTTACCGTCGGCTTTGGTGAAGTCAAAATGGGTCTGTTCGATTTTCTTGGGTTTTACTTTTTTTAAAACCGTTGTTTCCTCTTCCATAACCAGCGGGGCATTTTTTTCGATTTTGATCTTGTGGAATGCGGAGGAAGTAAGAGCGGAAAGCCTGTTTTTGATCATCAGCAGAAATATGCGCAATCCCTGAGAAAATTTTCCGGCAACCGTGACTAATGAAAATTCGATAAGAAAAATTAGTGATACGATTAAAATCAGAGACAAAAGAATATATGTTCCGGCAATATTAAAATATTGCAGCAGGAGCTGAACAGCTGTTGCTCCGATCAGCCCGCCTGCTTTTAGTGCCTCGCTGTGAACATTGATGGTTTGAATAGTGGCCGCCGTCAGGCCGGCAAAGGAAAAAGTAAAGAAGATGAAACCGAAAAATTTACTTTTGCTGATTGTAAACTCCGGACGGAAAAAATATTGAAAAGAACAGATAAGAAAAATGACCGGTAAAATAAACGATCCGATTCCCAGCAGACGGATCAAGGAATCGGCGCTGTAAGAGCCTGCTGTTCCTGTAAAGTTATGAGTAGTCTTTCCCTCGGCAACGAAATGTGTAAAGGATGAATCCTGGGGATGGTAGGAAATCAGGCTCAAAAGAAGAAAAACAGCCAAAGCGAGGCAAACTACCGCCTTGATTTCCCGGATTCGTTTGTGTTCAGTTTGTTTTTCTTCCATTGCTTGCCATCGTCACGGATGATTGAAGGTAATGACGAAATATTCGATTAATCTCTGGGTATTGCCGGTATTCACGCCGAGCAATCAGCATGCATCCTTTTCCTTGTCTTTTATATTGGCGCTGCCCGCCTCTTTCCAGCTGTCATAGTTTCTGATTATGATTTGCCTAACATGCGCAATAAGTTCATGACGGTTTTCCAAAGTATAATTCCTTATATCAATCGGCTTGGCGATAACAAGTTTTACTTTACCCGGTGTTACTTTCAGTGATCTTTTGGGCATTATTTTCCCGCTTCCGACAATTGATACCGGAACAACAGGAACGCCCGATTTGATGGCCAGATGGAATACTCCCTGTTTGAACATTTTTATTTCCCCATCGGGACTTCTTGTCCCTTCGGGGAAAGACATCACCGATTTGCCTTCGCGGATGCGCATAGCAGCTTCGTCCAGACTTTGCAGCGCTTTGGCATGATCGTGCCTGTCGATTTCAATATATCCGGCATTTCTCATGGCGGCGCCGAAAATAGGAATGTGAAAGAGTTCTTTCTTGGCGATCCACCTGAATTGGCCGGGGATATAACCCAAAACAATCAAAATATCAAAATCACTTTGATGGTTGGCCATAAAAATCTGCGGTTTATTTCTCAGAATGTTTTCTTTGCCGATAATTTCCACTTTGGTATTGGAGATAAGAAGCAATACTTTGGCCCAGAGATTGGCGATTTTATGAATTCTGTTTTCGGAATTGGGGATGATGGAGAAGACTACGGACCAGAAAGAAAAAAAAGCGGTAATGGCGACACCTAATGTAACAAGCAGAGCTGATCGAATCATTTAACTCTTCTCTTTCGCTAAAATTATTGAGAAATTATTACTTTATAATGAAAACGAAGTCAATGATGAATATTTTTATTGGCTGTGTGAAAAGTCCAATGCCGTTCGGATAAAGGCAGAGAAAACATAGAAAATATTTGACAAATATTATCCTAAATAATAACATCGTGCCGCTTTTTTACATTTTGAGCGCTGTCGGCGCTTTTTTCATTTTTAGGATTAAATAATCTGATGGCTGATCTAATGAAGACACCTTGCATATTGACGAAAAAAAAAGCTTTGGGAATCATAGACAATTTCTCCGGGGCAGGAGTTCTTGTTGTCGGAGATATTATGGTAGATCATTTTATCTGGGGTAAGGTTTCCCGTATTTCCCCCGAGGCACCAGTTCCCGTTGTGGATGTGCAAAAGGATAGTCTGTTACTCGGCGGATGCGCCAATGTACTCAACAGTATTTATGCTATGGGTGGTAAGGTTTATGTCGCCGGTGTTGTCGGTACTGATAACATGGGGAAGTTGCTGCTGGAAGAGCTAAGACGGCGCAAAATAGATACGGCCGGTATCGTCGTGGAAAAAGGGCGCCCGACTACTTTGAAAACCAGGATTGTTGCTCATGGCCAGCAGGTGGTTCGCTTCGACAAAGAAAGTAGAAGGGCGATTCCGCAGGCCAGTACTAAAAAAATACTGGAATATATAAAATCGCTTCGCGATAAGATAGGTGCGGTAGTAATCTCCGACTACAGCAAAGGCGTGATTTCCAGAGATTTAATTGCCGGTGTAAAAAAAATTTTACAGGATTCCGAAACCTATATTTGTCTTGATCCGAAACAAAACGATTTCTCGATATATGTTGGTGCTTATATAATTACTCCCAATCATCATGAAGCCGAACGCGCCGCCGGAATTCCAATAACAAGCGGAAATGATATCCGGCAGGTGGGGGAAGCGCTGTTAAAGAAATATAACTTTCAGGCGTTGTTGATTACGCGTGGGGAGGAAGGTATGAGCCTCTTTGAGCGCGGCAAAAAAATTACCCATACTCACTTTTCGACTCAAGCCAAGGAAATTTACGATGTCACCGGCGCCGGAGATACAGTTATTGGCGTGCTGGCCTTGGGCCTGGCGGCGCGAGCCAGCCTTAAAGAAGCCACTTGCCTGGCGAATCAGGCCGCGGGCATAGTAGTGGGAAAGGTCGGAACGGCAACGGTTTCGCAAACGGAATTGATTCAAACGTTATGAGCAAACCGATTCCGGCGGAGCCGGTAAAATTAATATTCAGTGTTTTTGCAACAGCAAGTGCAAAAATAAATGAAACTATTGCACTTTTGGTGGAGCGATACGGCCGGCTCGATTTTGTCAGCGCTGAAATGCCCTTTGATTATACGGGTTATTACGGCGCGGAAATGGGCTCAAATCTTGTCCGGCGTTTTATGTCCGCCGAGGAGTTGCTGAAACCTGATGATCTGCCGGATGTGAAGCTTGCCGCCAATGATCTGGAAAAGGAATTTATGGCGGCAGGGTGTCGGCTGGTAAATGTTGATCCGGGCTATATCTCAAAGTCTCATCTGATACTGGCTACCGGCAAGGGATACGCACACCGGCCTTATTTGCGTGACGGTATTTATGCCGATTTGACGTTAATCTATCAGGCCGGTAAATTTTGCCCCCTGCCATGGACGTATCCGGATTATGCGGATGAAAAACAGATCTTAATGTTTGGTAAAATAAGGGCAAGATATTTGCTGCAATTAAAAGCAGTCAGACAGTGAAAACTGTCGATGCCGGTTATATAAGGACGGACGGGTGTTTAAATGATCAAAAGCATGACAGGTTATGGCCGGGTGGAAACCGCGGAGCAGGGCAGAAATATTGTTGTGGAAGTCAAGTCCGTAAATCACCGCTTCCTGGAAATCTCTCTGCGTGTGCCGCAATTGCTTTCCTTACAGGAATTGGAGTTGAGGAAAAAAATCAGCGAAAAAATTAAAAGGGGGAGAATTGAAGTTTTTATCCGGCTGGAAGCGGGTGCCGTTAATTCTCCGGAAACAATTTTGAACATGGAAGTAGCCCGGATTTATTTCGCAGCGCTACAGCGCTTGAAAAACGAGTTTGGATTGCAAGAGGAAATCGGACTGAAAACATTAGCTTCTTTTCGAGATATTTTTTCTCAACCCGCCGAAACCGAAATCAGCCCGGATGTTTTAAGGCAAACGATCGTTTCCTTAGGGCAGGCATTGGATATGCTTGTTAAGATGAGAACGGAGGAAGGCGCTGCTATTTATCATGATATGGAACAGCGGCTGGATGCAATCAGAGGTATTTTGGCGGCGATAAATGCCCGTGCGCCGCAAACGGTGGTTGAATATCAAAGACGCTTGACCGAGAGAATAAAGGAATTGGCATCCGGTTGTGCCTTGGACGATTCCCGATTGGTTCAGGAGGCGGCAATCCTGGCGGAAAAAAGCGATATCACCGAAGAAATAGTGCGGATGTACAGTCATATCGGCCAGTTTGTTTCCCTGCTGCAAAGCACGGAGGCTGAAGGGAAAAAAATTGATTTTCTCCTCCAGGAAATGAACCGGGAAGTAAATACAATGGGATCGAAAAGCAGCGATGCGGAAATAGCCAGGCTTGTTATTGAAGCCAAAAGCGAATTAAGCAAGTTACGCGAACAGGCGCAAAATATAGAGTGATTATGGCTGGAGGAACGTTTATAGTCGTTTCGGCACCGTCCGGTGCGGGGAAGAGCAGTATCTGTCAGTTTCTTTTGCGGGCGTGCCCGGAAATCAAATTTTCGGTTTCTTATACCACAAGGTTGCCGCGGCCCGGGGAAGTGGACGGGAAAGATTATTTTTTTATTTCCCGGGAAGAGTTTCACGAACGCATTGGCCGGGGTGAGTTTGTGGAATGGGAGGAAAATTACGGTAATTTATATGGTACATCTCTGCAGATAATGCAAGAATCCCTTGCAAGGGGAAAAAATCTTCTACTGGATATTGAACCGCGCGGTGCAAAAAAAATTAAACAGAAATTCCGCGGAGGTATATTTGTGTTTGTTCTCCCCCCTACACGAGCAGATCTTCTCAAGCGTTTGGAAGGACGCGGTCATGAAAACAATGACGTGATCCATGCTCGCTATGCGCAGGCGGAACGTGAACTGAAAGAGATTTCATGGTACGATTATGTAATCTTCAATGATGATCTGAAAACTGCTGCCAGCCAGCTGGTTTCGATCTATGTTGCGGAAAAATGTAAACGAAAAAGGTTACAAACCAAGATAAAACAATTTATGAAAAAATAATTAAGAGTAATGGCAAGGAGGTTCTGAATACATGGCTAGAATTACAGTAGAAGATTCTTTACTTGAGGCTAAAACAAGGTTTGGTTTGGTATCCCTGGCATCAAAAAGGGCGCGCCTTTTATTGAAGGGTGCGAAGCCTTTGGTGGACAGCAAAAACAGGGAAGTAGTACTGGCATTGCGGGAAATTGCTGCGGGTAAGGTCGCCTATGCCCATCCCGAGTATCTGGAAGGGACGAAGGAGGATTTCAAACCGATACCTGATAATACGGAATTTATCGGTGATGAGGAATATCTTGAATAAGCAAGCCGTCGGTAAACTAATCTTTGCGCTGGATGCCGGCAGCTACGACGAAGCGCTTTCCTGGATTGACATGCTTGCCGGTCATGTCGGTATGTTTAAGGTCGGCAAAGAATTATTTACAGCCGTAGGGCCGAAAATAATCGATTGCATCAAGCAGCGGAATCAGCGGGTATTTTTGGATCTTAAATTTCACGATATTCCCAATACTGTTGCCCGTGCCGCGGAAGCTGCCGTAAAATTGGGCGTTGATATGTTCAATGTGCATGCGTCCGGCGGCGGAAAGATGATTCGGGAAACTGTCAATGCCGTGCAAATACTGACTGAAGGAACCAACCGGACTAAACCGATCATTTTGGCGGTAACCGTCTTGACAAGCTTAAATGACGCTGATTTACAGGAAATAGGCTTTGTAAAGACCGCCCAAGATCAGGTTTTGCATCTGGCGGGTCTGACGAAAGCGGCTGGTGCGGACGGCGTTGTTGCCTCTGCGCAGGATATTACTAAATTGCGTTCCAATTTGGGTAACGATTTTATTATCGTAACACCGGGTATCCGCAGTTCACAGGAAAAGACAAAAGACGATCAGAAAAGAACTCTCGGTGCTGCGGAGGCAATAAGGGCCGGCGCCGACTATATAGTCGTCGGCAGACCAATCCGCAGCGCGGCTGATCCGCTGGCGGCTTGCCGGCGGATTATAGAGGAAATTGCCGAAGGAATGGCCGCTGAGTAAGATTTGAGACGGGGGAGAACAGGGGATGGATGTAATTTACGGCATAAACCCGATTAAGGTTCTTCTCCGGCAGCCGCAGGTGGCACTCGAAAGGATCATTATCGCTTCGGGTAGGAGCGGATCAGCCTTAAAGGAAATAATCAATATAACGCGGCAAAGAAATATTCCTGTAGAATTTAAAACCAGGCAGTATTTGGATGAGTTGGTCGGAAACAATGCTCACCAAGGTATTGCCGGTTTACGTCCTGTCTTTGCTTATTCTGAGTTAGATCAGCTGCTGATAAACCGCAATAAATCATCAGATTTCGATTTAATCCTGATCCTTGACGGTATCATGGATCCGCAAAATCTCGGATCGATAATCAGAACTGCATATTGCCTGGGGGCAAACGGCGTTATAATCCCTGCCGATCGAGCAGCGCCCGTTACTGCGGCGGTGGTGAAAGCATCCGCCGGCAGTACGCAGCAATTGCCTGTCGCTAGAGTAACTAATTTAGTGCAGGTTATTGAAGAGCTGAAGGAAAAATCATTTTGGGTTTTCGGTGCGGATGCCCACGAAGGCGGTAATCTGGGGGAAATGGATTTTAATTGTCATGTAGCCCTCGTATTGGGCGGAGAAGCCAAAGGACTCCGTCCGCTGGTAAAAAAGAAATGCGACTTTTTATTATCAATACCTCTTAGGCGCAGTTTCGATTCTCTGAATGTAGCTGTTGCCGCAGGGATCATTCAATATGAAATATTCAGGCGACGCAGTCGTTCCCTACAGCAGGCAGAAGAAAATATAAAGTGGACAGATTGACGGATGAATCAGCATTAAAGCGGCTGGTTTTATTG